>JAIRYO010000011.1 GCA_031267725.1 Holosporales bacterium
GTCAGAAGTCGAATCAGTTGTCGAAGTCGAATCGGTTGTCGAAGCCGATCACGCTGCCGGTAAAACCGAAGCAGCCGGTCAAGCGGTCGAACTCGAATCAGTTGTCGAAGTCGATCAAGAAGCCGGTCAAGAAGATGAGGGGGGATTAGACGTAAGCCTCCAACGTATGTTAACCACACTTTCACATAAGAAGCTGGGAAAAGTTTAGTGGGAAGGTATGAAGAAGGTATTCTTGGAACCAGCAAAGAAGTATCTCCTTAAGAAAATGCTGCTCTTATGTGAAACTGGGGTTATATTAACTAAATATTAATGTGTTTATATTATCATTAACGAGTGATATACACGCTTATTTATATGAGTATGAAACTTAAAAAAGTATAGAGTCTATCTTTTAAGGAGGGGGATTATGAATAGATTGCTAAAAAAGGTTATAACGATCGCTTTTGTCATGGCGAAAACGGTTTATGCTGAAGAAGAGATTTTAGTTTATAATGGAGAAACTGTTATCATGAAGGATCAAATTACCGTAGAGGGAAGAGATCCATTAGTCGTCGAAGAAGGCGGAACCTTGATACTGATAGGGGGTGAATCCGTCCCTCCGCGTATATTCATTCAGCACATGGGGACATTTAAAAATCGAGGTACCATTGAAGTGCGTAAAGGCACTTTCCAGTCATCCCCCAGCAATATAGAAATTTTAGAAGATGGTCTTTTTGAAAACACTGGAACAGTTAGAATGTATGATAATTCTTCAATAATTACCCCATCTGAAAATATGGAAAGTGTGTGTTTTATAAACTCCGGAAGGCTTGACTTGAGTAAAGTTACGGATTTCGTGCGTTATGCTGGAAAAATAGTTAATGAGCCAAATTCTGTTGTAATCGTTCCTTCCATATTTTCTGATTTTATTTTAGGTAGTTTTACTCTTACTTTATCTTTCTACTTAGGAGCTCATGTGGAATACAGGGCATGCATATACAGTTTAATTCCAGATATTAACGCCCCTTCTTCGCTTTTGTTGAAGGAAATAGAGAGCGCCATTTATGGTAATGATGCACATTTTACAGGTCACACAGGTATTAATCTTGATTATCAAAAAGATGGCTCGGAGTTTTCTAATGTGGTTGTGGCAAATAACCCAATATCAATGGATGATATTATAGAAAGAATTGAAAATAACCCGAGTAATGCAGATAAAAGTTTTCTTCTCGATCAAAACCTAATTGAAACTATCGTCGATGAAGGAGGAGATGTTGTAAAAATTAACTTGGATAATGATAAGACTATTCATTTTGGTCTGGCTGGAAACAACGGTCTAAGATTGCTCGGAGAAAAAAAGTTGACATTGGCTGGAATGGATAACACCGAAATGGTCGGAAAGATAAAATCGAAGGGAGATATAGATATCACTAGAAGTCCCACAAGTTCTGATATTTCTGTGGACGGAACATTGACACTTGCTTCAGCTTCAAATAGTGAAAATCCAATAGATATGGAATTTTTAGGCAATATCAAGGCTAAAATAGTCAATATTTCAGATAATTCGACTATTGTCATTAAGGGAGCTTTCTCAACAGGAAGCATAGATGAATCTTCTAGCGGGAAAACCGGCGTTAAAGAAGGAGAGGAGGAAAATCCTAAAGGTAAATAAAATGCATTGACGATTAGCTTTTTAGGCTGAGTATGAAAAATTTGGTTACACCTTAATTCCTGAACAACAGCTTCTTAAAATTGATACCAAAAAATCGGTCGTCTATGTAAAATTTGGGTTTGTTACAAACATCATCAAGGCTTGAAAGGATCTACTCTATAGAGAATATTACTAAGGTTCAAGAGGCCTCTCCTTTCTCTCAAATCATACGAACGACGCCGTATTGGTGAGCGATTGATAAATTTAGGGTATGCTGCTAAAATGGGAAGGAAGCGGATGTGGTGAAATTGGTAGACACGCAAGATTTAGGTTCTTGTGACGTGAGTCGTGGGGGTTCAAATCCCTTCATCCGCACCAAACTGGTTAACCCCCTTAAGCGATGAGGTCTAGGCTTAATAATGAAGCTTCTGAACTCAAGGCGTCTTATTTCCTTACTAACTTAACCTGAGTTTCATATAAGAGCCCCATTTTTTGTAAAGTTATTAAGCTATAACAAATCTCTTCTTAAAGAGACAGTTCTTTACTGCTTCCAAGAATACCTTCTTCATACCTTTTCACTAAGCTTTTTATACGAAACTGGGGTTATAATAGCACCATAAATGAGGGGAAAAAAGTTTTTAAAATTGCATAAATTTGGTATTCACAAAGCTTTATGTCTGTCGGATGCTTCGACCTTTTAAATACTGTCGCCATGAGCTAAAAATATTATATAATTCGACTGTTCGTTTATTTTGAAGTTGGAGATAATCAAGAGATGACTGCCTCAAAAGGAGAATCAACAGTAAGATACATAGTGATGAAATACTAAAGAAAGTAGGGGGCGTTGGAAAGAGTTGTATAAGAAACGGTATTTGGTGGAAAATGCTTTTTTTTTGAGATTAAAACAAATGCTTTGGTTGGTAATCTCATGACAACAGTTTCTAGTTTATTGTTTTTTAAATTAATAAATATTTTATATTATGCAGTCCCAATGGTAGAATTAAAGGCCTCTGATATCTCACAGTAATTTGCGTTTTTTTTGTAAATTTGGTAGCATTGCTCCAGATACTTTTTAAGAAATTTTCGATGTTTTCAAGTTTATCTAAGAAGCTTCTTTCTATAGTAGACACTCTTAGAAGTCGGGGGATTTTAACTGAAGAGGTTATAGATAGCACTATTCGTGAAATTCGAGTCTCTCTCCTAGAAGCTGACGTAGCGCTAGAGGTTGTGAAATCGGTTTCTTCAAACCTTAAAGAAAAACTTGTTGGACAAAAGGCGATTAAGGGAGTTACTCCGGAGCAAACTATAATAAAAGCGGTGCATGACGAACTAATTAATTTACTCGGAACAGATGATGATTTTTCAGAAAGGAAGTTAAAAGATGTGCTCTTTGTGGGACTTCAAGGTACGGGAAAAACAACAACAGCCGCAAAACTTGCTAACCTTCTGCAAACTAAGTTTAAAAAGAAGGTTCTTCTTGTTTCCTTAGATACTCACCGTCCTGCAGCGATTGAGCAACTCAAGCTTCTTGCAAAGAACAATTCAATCGATTTTTTTGACGATGTGGATATTGTTACGGATACAGCAATAACGATAGTCCAAAAAGTTTTGAAGTCTCAGAATAAGCATGATGTCATCATATATGATACCGCTGGAAGGCTTCATGTTGATGAAGAGATGATGCTTGAAGTCTCTGAGCTGAAACGAATAATAAACCCTAGCGATACCTTTTTGGTCATTGATAGCATGATGGGGCAGGATGCAATCAATACGGCAAAAACCTTCAATGAGACTATAAATTTGACGGGACTTATACTGACAAGAGCAGATGGAGATGCAAGAGGAGGGGCGGCTCTTTCCGCGAAATTTATAACTAATTGCCAGATAAAATATCTCTGTACCGGAGAAAAAATCGCGGATATTGAGCAGTTTCATCCCGACAGAATGGCATCTAGAATTCTCGGTAAAGGAGACGTTATTAGCCTTGTTGAGGAGGTGATGGATTCGGGAGTGGTAGACGAAGTTAAAGATCTTGGTTTTGGAAAAAAATTTGATTTGAATGGACTAGAAAAAGCCTTAAAGAGTTTGGAAAAAATTGGAGGATTTGCTAAAATTCTAAAAGCCATTCCTGGGTTGGGAAGCGTAGGAGGGGATGCGTTATCAAAGTTAAACACGACGGAAAAAACAATTCCCAGACAACTTGCAATAATACGTTCCATGACAAAAGAGGAAAGAAAAAATCCGAAAATATTAAACGCTTCAAGACGAAGAAGAATCGCAAACGGGTGTTGCCAGGATGTTGCCGCAGTTAACCGATTGATAAAGCAGTTTGAGCAAATGAATGAAATGAGTGCCGGTCTATCTTTTCCAAATCAGTTTAAGCAATTTAAAGGGATGGTAAACAAATTTAAAAAAAATTCATAACGAAGAAGCGATCCGCTGTATTAGCTTATTTCCTCGAACACTGAACTTTTTGTCATGCTATACCTATATACCTTTAAAAAACTCCTCTGAATTAACGTTTTATTAAGCTTTTTATGATACTCTATATATTCCATCCCTAGCCCCCACCCACCACTGGGGGACCTCCGGTCGGGTTCCGCCGCAACACCTGAGTTGTTCTCTCGTTTTGCAAGCACAAGCTTAGCATATCACAAAAAGTTTAATATTCCGTTAATTTTGGAAAACTTTTTTAAACAATTGTTCCACGTGAAACATTTACGTTTACGGTGGGCCAGATAGGTTCATATAGCACAAGACAGAAGATGAGCCTCTTGAACTTTCGTAATAGCCATGACTCCTGCCTGCTCCAGTCTGAATAGGCAGTAACCCATGCTTAAAGTATTATGCCTCTTTCGAAACAGTCATAAATCACTCTCCTTGTTACAGATGGCAGTGATAAGATTGAATCTCAATCCAAACCGTCTTCTCCTATTCTTGTATTTATCGGTAATACTTCTTACTATTTGTAACCTTCAATATCCCAACCATATGCTCAAATGTTAAGGGCTTTATACCTGTTAACCTACGAAACTCTTCCTCCGATAACCTTGATATCTTCTCGTATCTCATTTGTTCTTACCATAAGTTTCTGTACCACTCGATACTTGTAACAACGTTTCTGACTTTGTTATCAGATATTTGATATCAGCATCATACTCAAATAACTCCTTATATGTAGGATTGCCATGTCTCTTACCACAATTTCTACACATATATCTCTGTTTGTTTTTTATAAATTCTCTTTTGTGCAAAGATTTGCTTCAGCAGTATTTACAATTTTCCATATCTATCTCTTTCTACTTAGCAGTCTCAGAAATATTTTATATCCTTGCTTAATTAGGGGGGCAATCCCTAAGGCATAAAGATATTGACCATAACATCTTTGAGTGCTAGACTCACTCGGTATTTTGGTGGTTTGTTTAAATGACGGTATGGCCTCTCATAGATCTGCGGAAAAGAGTATAAGAAAGTCTGCAAGACAGCGTGTTGTTAATCTCAATAGGTTAAACAGAATCAGGACGTTTGTGAAAAAATTGGAATCTGCAATTGCGGAGAAAGTTTCAAAAAAAGGTATTTTAGCTGCTTTTTCGGAAATGCAAAAAGAGATCATGAAAGGGGTTAACAAAAAGGTTATTCATAAAAATTCCGCCTCAAGAAAAATTTCCAGAATGAACTATAAGATAAAACTCGCAATAGGGAAAAAGTAGAGTGTATATGTCTGGCCTAGCTTTTTCAGAAACCTTTGTGTGAACTTTGTGGCTGGCTCCACGAGTTTTTCGGAAAATTTTAGCACAAGTGTTGCTATAATCGGAGCTGGGGTGGCTGGTTTGTATGCTGCGTATTGTTGTGGTTTAGCTGGGATCGATTGTGTTTTGGTCGAGTCTTTGGCGACTTCTGGGGGGCAGTGCCTTGCTCTTTATCCAGACAAAAGGACATATGGTATTCCAGGATTTCATGATACAAAAGCAAAAGAGTTTATCGAACGTTTGTCAATGCAGTGCCTTTGTTATCCCAAAAAAGTTTTGTTTAACCATAAAGTTGAAAATATTCTAAAAGGCTCTGAGAATGCTTTCCTTCTCGAAACTGTGAATCGACAGTTAGGGGAAAAGTTTAATGTGCACTCTAGATACGTCATCCTTGCAACCGGTATTGGTGATATGCTTCCAAATATACCTCAAACGATCTCTGGTCTAGATAAGATTGATAAGTCTTCAGATTTTATTCAGCATTCATGTATGAGGTTAGATCTTTACAAAAACAAAAGGATCGTTGTTGTTGGTGGGGGGGATTCTGCCATAGATTTCGCTATAGATATAGCTAAAGTTGCCAAAAATGTGATGCTAATTCATAGACGCGATAGGTTTACATGTGAGACTTCCAAATTGGACATCGTAAGGGAGTTGGAAAATTCTGGAAAATTAAACCTTAGCCTAGAACATAACGTATCTGAGTTGATTGAGGAGGGCGAAAAAAGAAAAGTAGTGATAAAAGACAAAAATCAAATCTTAACCTTTATCGAAACGGATCATGTAGTATTTTGTCTCGGATTTATAGTAAACTGCAGCTCTTTGCTTGGATTAAAGAAATTGGGGCTTAAAATAGAAAACGATTTAGTAAAGGTTAACGTTGATACAATGAAAACCTCTGTTGATGGCTTTTATTCTGCTGGAGATGTTGTAACCTATCCAAACAAGAAAAAGGGAATCGTCCAATGTTTCTTTGAAGCAGATCGGGCAATTAGATCAATAAAAAGTGAAATTTTAGGTGTAGTTTTATGCAACAGTATATAAAAATCAGAGGAGCTAGAGAGCACAACTTAAAAGATATAGATATAGATATTCCAAAGAATAAGCTTGTTGTCATATCTGGGCTTAGTGGTTCTGGAAAGTCCACATTAGCATTTGATACTATTTATGCAGAGGGGCAACGTCGTTATGTGGAAAGTTTGTCCGCGTATGCAAGGCAATTTTTAAACCTTATGCCAAAGCCAGATGTTGATAAAATTGAAGGATTAAGCCCTGCAATTTCGATTGAACAAAAGACAATTTCTAAAAATCCAAGATCTACGGTTGGAACCATAACAGAGATATATGATTATTTAAGGTTGTTGTATGCGAGAATTGGCATTCCTTATTCACCAACAACTGGGCTTCCGATTCAAAAGCAAACAATTTCCCAGATGGTAGACGCCATCTCTAACTTTCCTCCAATGAGAAAGTATTACTTAATGGCCCCAATTGCTAATGAAAAGAAAGGAGAATTTCGTGCAGAACTTGCCCTACTTAAAAAATCTGGATTTGAAAGGGTTTTTATAGATAAGGTTTTGTATTTTATCAATGAGGTTCCAAACCTTTCTAAAACTATTAAGCATACGATATCGGTTGTAGTTGATAGGATTTCTATACCTTTGGAAGAATTTGAAATTGAGGAATTTAAACGTAGACTTGCAGAGTCAATTAGTATAGCCCTAAAGCAATCCGACGGTTTGCTCATAACAAGAGATTTCGAAACAAATGAAGAAATTGTATTTTCCGAAAATTTCGCTTGTCCAGTTTCCGGATTTTGTATAGAAAAGATGGAGCCACGACTTTTTTCATTCAATAGCCCAAAAGGTGCCTGTAAAGCTTGTGGCGGCCTCGGAATTAAAGGAGGAATATCCGGAGCATTCGGATATTTTGGAAAAAGGTTTTTGCCGGAGGATTGTGAAATTGATGAATCTCTTTTTATGAAAAGAGAAGTTTGCCCAGTTTGTAATGGAACAAGGTTGTCCAAAGAAGCTCTTTGCGTAAAGGTAGATAAAAAGAATATTGCTGAAGTGTCTGATATGTCGATTGAAGGAGCTAAAGAATGGATCAGTGGGCTTAGTGACAAACTGAATAAAAAAGAAAGAATAATTTCTGAAAGAATTTTGAAAGAGATTCAGAATAGATTGCAATTTTTGGTTAATGTCGGATTGGAGTATTTAAGTCTATCTAGGTCGTCTGAAACGCTTTCTGGAGGAGAGAGCCAAAGAATTCGTTTAGCTTCTCAAATTGGATCCGGATTAACCGGGGTTATCTATGTTCTAGATGAACCTTCTATAGGTCTTCATCAAAGAGATAACAGTCGATTAATAAACACTTTAAAAGAATTAAGAGATTTCAATAATTCTGTTATTGTTGTCGAGCATGATGAAGATACAATGTATGCCTCTGATTGGATAGTTGATATTGGACCGAGAGCGGGAACTCACGGAGGAAAAGTTTGTGCTGAAGGAACAGTTGAAAGCATTAAAAAAAACCCAGATAGCCTAACTGGGCAATATCTTTCTGGTGTAAAATCTATTGAAATTCCGAAACGCCGGCGCCAGGTGAATTTAAAAAAAGCTATAGAGCTTGTGGATGCGCATGATAACAACCTTAAACATTTAAATGTTAAAATCCCATTGGGAATTTTCGTTTGTATAACGGGAGTCTCTGGTTCGGGGAAATCAACTCTTATAATCGATACTCTATTCAGAGCGATAAATAATAAACTAAATCATGGAAGCGTTAATGTTAAAAAGTTGGGGGATATAAAAAATACAGAGTTAATCGATAAAGTTATTGATATTAGCCAATCTCCAATTGGAAGAACGCCAAGATCAAATCCTGCAACTTACGTTGGTTGCTTCACTGAAATAAGAAATTTGTATGCGAGTTTACCGGAATCCAGAGCAAGAGGATATAGTAATAGTCGCTTCTCTTTTAATGTGAAAGGGGGAAGATGTGAAGCTTGTAAGGGAGATGGCGTTACAAAAATTGAAATGCACTTTTTGCCAGATGTTTACGTAGTTTGCGATCACTGTCGTGGAAAAAGGTTTAATAGAGAAACGCAAGAAATAAAATTTAAAGATAAAAGTATTTCTGATATTTTAGATATGACGATTGAAGAGACGGCTCAGCTTTTTAAGAATCAACCACAGATATATCAAAAGCTCAATTGTTTATGCCGTGTAGGTCTTGGATATTTAACACTAGGCCACAAAGCGACACTTCTTTCTGGGGGAGAAGCTCAGAGAGTTAAACTCGCAAAAGAGTTATCTAGAAAGGCAACTGGAAATACATTGTATATCTTGGATGAACCGACTACCGGTCTTCATATGGATGATATAAAAAAACTCCTTGAAATATTAAATATTCTCATAGAATCCGGAAATTCTGTGGTGGTTATTGAACACAACATGGACGTTATAAAAACTGCCGATTGGATAATAGATGTGGGAAAAGGAGGAGGTGAAAAGGGGGGGGATATCATAGTAGAAGGCCCTCCCGAACTTGTAGCGGCATGCAAAGAAAGCCATACTGGAGAGTTCTTAAAAAAATATTTATCAAGGTAGTTCGTGAAGGTTTTCAATTAGTGGCGACTTTTGTTATGAAATGTTCTACGTGGAACAATTGTTTAAAAAGTTTAAACCACTCAGCCGGCCTCAGACATAACATGAATTCGGCGGCCCAGTCTAAATAGGGAATAATCCATGCTTAAATGATTTTTGTATTTTTTTTCTAATGCTTTAAGCATGATATATAGCAATCTCTGAATATTAGTTAGAGGGGGTGGTTATATATGAAAAGGGGGAAGAGAGTGCTTATAT
>JAIRYO010000055.1 GCA_031267725.1 Holosporales bacterium
GCAACTATGCTTGTTCTAAAGATAGCCTTCGCCTCATTTTGAGTGTGACCTTCTTTCAAGAAGTCAACTACTCTTTGTCTGTATTTTATATCGTATATCATAGATATCATTATAACTTCCCCTCAGACTCCCGTCAACTAATTTAGGTATATAAGCAATCTCTTCACCTTTTCCTATTAAAGTTTGAACAAGGTGGCTGGACTCAGACATAACATAACCCCGGCGGCCCATCCTGAATAGACAGTAAACCATGCTTAAATGATTTTTGTATTTTTTTTATAATGCTTTAAGCATGATATGTATTGTTCCACGTGGAACATTTATGTTTGGCGAACCTGAAAACTTCCTTCAAGAGTCAAGATCCTATATACCTTTAAAAAACTCCTTTGAATTAACGTTTAATTAAGCTTTTTATGATACTCTACATATTCCATCCCGAGCCCCCACCCACCACTGGGGGACCTCCGGTCGGGTCCGCCCGCAACTCCTGAGTTGTTCTCTCGTTTTGCAAGCACAAGCTTAGCATATCACAAAAAGTTTAATACTACGTTAATTTTGGAAAACTTTTTTTAAACAAAATGTTCCACGTGGAACATTTTATGTTTGGTACAAGCTTTAATATAAAAGGATGAAGAGATTGCTTATATATCCTGTCTAAAGCATTGTAAAAAAAATACAAAAATCATTTAAGCACGGTTTACGGTCTATTCAGGGGGAGCCAGGCAGGAATCATTTATGTAAGAGGCTACTCCTATGGAAGTATATTACCAGAGTTCAAGAGCCCTCTCTTCTGTCTCAAACTATATGAACGTATACATTTCACTAAATTTCATTGACGCTACGCCGCATGATGTGATAAAAGTTATGGTGTCTGAAAGTGGGTTAGTCTATGTTTTGTGGCGAGAATTTATGTTTGTTGTGGTAAGAACGGGTGGAAAGCAGTATTGCGTAAAACCAGGGGATGTCATTAAAGTGGAAAAGCTTGATGCAGAACCCGCAGCCAAGTTGTCTTTGACAGATGTTTTATTGTCCTTATCTGACAAAGGCGAGCTGTTTTCTAAAGAATCAGAAACGCAAACAACCTCTGTTAATGTCGAGGTTGTTCGACATGTCAGGAATAAGAAAATTATTGTTTTTAAAAAGAAACGTCGACACAATTACCGGAGAAAAATTGGACATCGTCAGTGGATGACCGTCTTGAAAGTTGTGGACATTTCTTTAGGTAAATAGGAGAGAGATATGTCTACAAAAAAAGGTGGCGGTAGTTCTAGAAATGGTCGAGACTCTGCAGGGCGAAGACTTGGCGTTAAGAGATATGGTGGTCAATACGTTCTAGCTGGCACGATCATAATTCGGCAAAGAGGAACGAAGTACAGAACCTGTGACGGAGTGGGTTTGGGAAAGGATCATACAATCTATTCCTTAATTAACGGTACCGTCTTTTTCAAAACCGGAAGAAACGACAGGACCTACGTTGGCGTTGAATCGATTTAATAAAAAAAATTTTTCCATCAAATTGGCGGCAGCTGTCGTCGTTATTGCGCTTGGATTTGTCTTTTTAGGACTGAAAAAGGAAATTGAAATGAAAGAGGTTGTTCGAGGAAAATACCCCTCAGAGTGGGATTTAAGGTGTTTTTACGATTCAATCGATTCCAGGAAAGTGGAGATCGACAAGGGTGCTCTTTCCGAAAGAATTGATAAATTTGTAAGCGAATACGTTGAAAAACTCTCTGTTGACAATCTTCCACTGGCTCTCTATGAACTCGAAGAAATAGATAAGTTAGTTGCAAAGCTTGTTGTTTATTTCTCATTGTACTATCAAACTAGAATTAAGGATGGAACAGCATCTGCGGCTTATCAATCTATCTGTGAATGGTGTACACGTAACGATGCGAAGCTACGTCGTTTTGTTGTTGAAATGCAGCATTTAGACTATGAAGAGATCAAAAAGAAGTTAGAGAAAGATAGTGAATTTTTCAAGTATAAAACATATATAGAAGAGGTTTTTCGTTTCAAAAAGTATACACTTTCTGCACCCGAAGAATCGGTTATATCAAGGCTTCAGGTTGTGACAAATTTTGCCTGGCACGAATTTCATGAAGGGACTCTTTCTAGAATAAATTTTCCGTTTGACGGAAAAGTATGCACTTTGTCTGACGTTATTGAAATGGCGAACTGTGGTGAAACGGATGAGATTAGAGAGAACGCGACCATCGCCCTTTCACGAGGATTTCGTGATAATTCTTATGCTCTTCTTTCCGTTTTTAACAATATAACATTGTCTCACCAAGTTCATGGAGATATTAGGAAATATGAAGATCCAGAATCTTACAGGTACGTGAGTGATAACATAGACAAGCAAACTGTTGACATGATGCTTTCCGCCATATCTCATAGTTATAAATCGATTTGCCATAGATATCATAAAATTAAGGCGAGGCTCCTTGGAAAAAGAAAGTTAAAATATTGGGATCGTTGTTCTAGGGTTAAGCTCTGCGATACGAAAGAGACTTGCTATACCTATGAACAGGTTGCTGATTTAGTCCTTTCTGTATTTAAGAACTTTTCATCAAAATTTTATCAGATAACCCAGAGAATGCTAAATGAAGGATGGGTCGATGCTTATCCAAAGGATGGGAAGATATCTGGAGCGTTTTCTTGTAGGGGAACGGTTGATACGCATCCGTTCATTTTGCTTAATTTTTACGGGAGAGTTAGAGATATATTAACTATGGCTCACGAGTTTGGCCATGGAATTCATCAAACTTTATCTGCCAAAAATCCTCAATTAGTTTGCGATCCAGCGCTAAATATTTCAGAAACGGCCTCTCTTTTTGCCGAGAAACTAACGCATAAATATCTTCTATCCGCGGAAGATGATCCCAGAAAAAAAATAGAAATGATGTGTTCTAGACTGGATGATGTAATGAGCACAGTTTTTAGGCAGGTTGCGTTTTTCAAATTTGAACAAAAGATTCACAGACTGAGAAGAGAAAAGGAACTTTCTATCGAGGATTTGAATGGAGTATGGAGAGAGGTTTTGTCTGAGTCTTTAGGAGAGGATGTTGAATTAGATTCATGTGTAGACAATCTTTGGGGATACGTAACTCACTTTACTAAAAGCCCTTTTTATGTTTACTCATATGCATTTGGCTGTCTTTTTGTAGAGGGGCTTTTTACAGAATACGAGAAACAGGGAGTTGATTTCGTTACGAAGTACGAGGAAGCGCTTTCCTGTGGCAATACTAAAAGCTATAGGGAAATAGCGGAAATGTTTGGAATTAACGTTGATTCAATAGAGTTTTGGAACAGCGCGTTGAGGGGGATAGAGAAAGAGATTGATGATCTAGAGGCACTATGTGGTCAAGTGTTATTTAATTAAAAAAATTTTTCTTCCAATTATAGTAACTTTATCAGCCTTCGGAATCTTGCAGTTATCTTTCGTCCAAAAAGGATTGATAGACTTAGCAATTGGAAAATACGTAAGGTTTAATTTCTCGGATTCAAGTGGATTTTTTCCGTTTAATTTTTCTTTAAAAGGCTTAAATATTTCCGGAAAGGATTTTGATGCTAAGGTAAATAGAGTTGATATAAGCTTTAGTAAAAGCCTTATAAATATCAAAAAACTTGCTGTTGACGATATTGAAATCAAAACACCGAACGATTCAAAATTTTCCGTTTCTGATTTAGAAACTCTATTGCCAATTTTTACGCAGAAAATAGTTAAAACTGGAGAAATCAAAAAAATAGACGCTGATGGATATGTTTTGAAAGATGTGTCGTTTATGTATGATAAGAAACTCAGAAAGAGACATTTAAAAGCTATATCTGAACATAAAGAAATCGATTTAACTTGGCAATTTGATAATGATACTATTTCCATGAATACAAAACTGGACGATATTTTTTTCAGTGGAATCTATAAACCAAACGGCAAACTCTTAAACTTTACCGTAATCTCTGGAGACAAAAGAGTTGAGTTCGAAGGGGTCTGGAACGGAAACTTCATGGATGGAATCGTTAATTTACCGTTTAATAATATGAAATTACATACCAAACTTTTTATTGATGATAAAAAAATAAAAGTGAAATTTAAGGAGGAGGGAATAAAACTTTTTGGAGAAGTGGTATACGATTTAGGTGAATCCATATTCTACATTAATAACATAGCTCTTGATTCCAGTGTAAATGTTAAGCCTTTTTCCGTCTTAGATTTTTCAAAAATTCCAGAAATTCACATCCTTTTAAAAAAGGGAGAGATTACTCTAAAAAATGTTAGCTTGTCAGATAAAAATTTTTCTTTAGGCTCCATAAATTTTTCTAAAATTGATCTTTCTCAGTTTGGAAAGCTCAAAATTAACGGAATTTTGGAAGGAGTTGGGAAGTATGAAAATGGCAAAGAAAAGATGAATTTGAAGCTAGAAAATTTTGAATTTAATGCAATAAGTATCCCATCAATCAGCATATATTCCGAATATTCCAAAGACTTATTAACAATCTCAACCATGTTTGATTTTTTTCAAAAAGAAAACAGAATAGATGTTATGCTTTCAGCAGATAACTGGATTGTTTCAAAAGATTCCGAGTTGAAGCTAAATACAGCTGGAGTTTTTGATATAGCAAACTATAAATTTGGAAATAAACAGGTTGCAAGCGGGCAACTAAATTATGAATTAAAAGCCGAAGGAAAAATTTGGAATCCGATTTGTTCAGGGAGTATTCAATTAAAAAATTGTATGTATGCGAATCCTCTTATTGGAATGTATGTAAGAAATATATTGTTGGATTGTAAAATTGATAAAAATAATTTAATAATAAGAAAAATCTACGCTAGAGACGATTCAAAGCTTGGGGGAACAATTAAAGGACATGGAAATATTTTTTTTGATAAAACCAAATTTCCCATAGATTTAGCTGTTGATATTAATGAGTTCAAGATCGTAGACCAAAATTGGATTGAAGGAAGATTGTTCGGAAACATAAAGATGAAGGGGGATTTACTGAAAGGAATAGATATTTCGGGAAATTTGTTTACTAAGGATCCTAAAATAGATGTATCTGGAACGGTTCTTTTGATGTCTAGATCAGTTGATTTAGTGCAGAAAAAAAAATCTAAAAAACAAAATGAGATAAACTTTCCCATAAAATGTCCACTAAATATTAAATTTGAAATGAGGCCAGAACTGAAAATAATAGGTCTCGGGATTGATAGTTCGTGGAAAGGCCAGGCAAAAATTACAGGAGATTTACAAAATGTGGATTACGTAGCAAATGCAAATTTGCAAAAGGGAAAAATTAAGGTTGGAGATAGTAGTTTTAAATTAAAAAATGGAGATATCATGGTTAATAACGATGGAATTAACATTTCCCTTTCTGCAGAAAAACGGGTAGAAAGAAATTTGGTTGGAGCAAAGTTTACGCAAAAAAATGATATTTCAAAAATAGATTTTTACTCCTCTCCATATCTATCGGAAAAAGATATATTGTCCTATATGTTGTTTGAAAAAGCCTCTTCAGAAATTTCGGCAGGAGAAGGCTTTTCCCTTTTTTCAACGATGAATAAATTGTCTGGAAATGAAAATTTTGACATAATCGGAAAAATGAAAACGATGTTCAAAATTGATTCCATATCTATAAAAAAAAACAGCAACAGTATTAATGGTGAATATGATGCACTTAGCATTGGAAAAAAAATTGGAAAATTGAAAATCTCTATCGATCAAGGAACAGCAAAAGACACAACAAACATTGTTGTCGAATCCAAAATTGCTAAAAATACAAAAATTTCCGTTGACCTATCAGCACGAGATTCTGTTGGAGCGGGGGTTTTATGGAGTAAACGATATTGAAATATAACGTTGCAGTTATTCGAGATTTAGATAATTTATACGTATATTCCTCCACACAATTACTTGAAAATGGCCAAATAATTTCTGTTAATTTTAGGAATAGAGAAACTGTAGGAGTTGTGGTTAACGACGAAAAGACCTCCTTTCACGGAAATGTGAAAAATATATCCTCAATATTGCCCTATCGAATTTCTGAAAATTATCTTAAGTTTGCAAAATTTATTGCAGATTATAACCTTATAAATATCGGAACAGTTTTTAAACTTTTAATTCCTTTTTCAGTTGATGCAATTTTACTACAGGAAAAAGAATTAAAAACCGAAGGGGTTTTAGAACAACAATCAACTAAGCTTTCAGAAGAACAAAACAAAGCAGTTTTAGAAATTTTAAAATATAAAAACCAATTCAAGACGATATTGCTTCATGGGATTACAGGTTCTGGAAAAACTGAAGTCTTTTTGGAAGTGGCAAAGTTTTTAATTGCCTTCGAGTTTAGAAAAGGAATGGTCAGCGAAAAAGCGACTGAAGAGATCGTAAGCATGGTCGGAAAAACGGATGCTGAAACGTCTGAGGAGGCGGCGCGGTGTGGTAACATTGATAAGTATACCACCCCGCGCCGCCCAGCGGAAGACACCGGGCAAATTTTAATACTGATTCCAGAGATAGCTCTTTCAACGGAACTTGCTAAAAAAGTTTTAGATAAATTTGGAAAAAACGTTTTTACCTGGCACAATTCGGTATCTTCTTCGAAAAAATTGGCTATATGGAAAAAGGCAATTAATGGCGAGAAGCTTATCGTTGTGGGAGCGAGATCCGCCTTGTTTATCCCGTTTAACAATCTAAAATTGATTGTTGTCGATGAAGAACATGATGTGTCATTTAAACAAAGTGAAACCGCGATATATAATGCTCGAGACTTAGCTGTGTATTTAGGGCGTTGCTTAAACATTCCCGTTATTTTATCATCTGCAACACCATCTATCGAATCGTATCAGAATGCCATTTCGGGAAAGTATGAACATATAAAGCTCAATTCAAGATTTTTCAAAAAAGCTACATTACCACTTGTTATAATAAACGATTTAAGAACAGAAAAACGTTTCGGAAATTTTACTTCATATTCGATAAAGGAAATAAATGAATGCTTACAGTTGAAAAAACAGATACTAATTTTTGTAAACAGACGTGGCCATACTCCTAAAATTTTGTGCAAATCTTGTGGAGCAAAAGTAACTTGTCCAGCTTGTTCTTCTTGGCTGTGTTATCACAACAGTTCAAATGAGCTTATCTGCCACTATTGCGGATACAAAACTCACGTAAAGCACATTTGTGAAGATTGTAAAAAGCCTTCGCTTATTGGGATAGGAATTGGCATCGAAAAAGTTCACGCGGAATGCACTGAACTTTTTCCAAATGCGAGAATAATGATGCTTTCTAGTGACACAATAAACACTCCTAACAAAATATCGAAGGCAATTGAAAAGGTAAAGGAAAACGGTGTCGATATTATACTTGGAACGCAGATCATCTCGAAAGGGCATAACTTTAACAACATAAATTTGGTTGTTGTAGTTTGCGCTGATACCATGCTATACGGAGAAGATTTTAGAACAACGGAAAGGGCATTTCAAATGTTGCATCAGGTTTCTGGAAGAGCTGGGAGGATTGGAGATGGAGAGTCGAAAGTGATTATTCAAACTTATAATCCAGATGAGAATCTAATGAAAATATTGCACGATAGAGATATTGAAAAATTTTATGAATTAGAGTTGGCAAATCGAAAATTGACAAAAATGCCACCTTTTGGGAAAATAGTTAGCATAACCGTATCCTCCCCTTTTGAATCGAAAGTTATTAATTTTAGTAAAAAGATGATAGTCTCTGCCTCAAAATCTTCAAAAATAAAGATTATCGGCCCAATTCAACCAATGATGTATAAACTGAGATCTAGATATCGTATGAGGATAATTGCTATTTCTGATTCTAATTTTCAAAATTATGTAAAAGATTGGCTCTCTTCATTTAAACCACAAAGAGATATAAGGATTACCGTAGACATTGATCCATACGAATTTTGGTAATTATATACGCTCAAACAGATGTGAAACAGAAAGAGAGGCCACTTGAAGTCTTGTAGTTTACCCCCACTTTCATATAAGAGCAGCATTTTTTGTAAGGTTATTAAGCTCTTACGAAACTGAGGGGGGGAATTAAGACTAACTCGTTCGTTTCAGCCTCTCTAGCTGCATCCCCCGTTATTAAATCAAATGTTGATTTGAAGATACCTTCCCAACCTTGGAATAGTTTCCTATTAGAATTACACATTTTATTCTGTTTTACCTATAGCTTGAAGATCTTCAGCAATTTTCACAAGCTGGGCTCTATGTTCTAAAACCCCTGATTTCAAGTCATTAACTTTTTCTATCTCCAAATCTTTCCTCTTCAGTGCTAGTGTTAATGATTCTATTTCTTGATTTAACGAATTTGTCTTTTGTTGAAATGTTTCTAAGTGTCTCTTTATTGTCAAAACGCCTCTGTTCATTTGTTCAAATATGTTGTTATCGTTGCCCTTTCCTGTTTGGAAATCGCTTGTAGCATATACATTCGTTCCAGTAACTATCATTACAAAAAGCTCGACTGGAATAGGTATTACCCTTGTATCATCAATAATAACTTTTTCGACAATCTTCTTCATCATAAGTCTATCAAGAGCGGTAAGACATCCATCTGCTGCATCTCTTGCCATATATAAAGAGATATTTCCTTAACTTAATCTCCCCACCATTCCATTATAGGCCTTTCTACTAAGTTCTAGTTTATGGTTCTTAGGTGTTACCTTGCTTTTCTTCTTTTCCATAAACTCTCTACAAACACTTTCAAGTGTGTGCTCCATTATGACTTTCTGTCTTAGCTTTGCTAACTTTTTTTCTAAAGCGGGATCTCTACCTTCTTTAACAGCTGCTCGTA
>JAIRYO010000073.1 GCA_031267725.1 Holosporales bacterium
TTAAGCATTCGTTGAAGATCTACGTTTGCGGCCGGCCGCTTTGTTCAGGGTTTGATAGGAAAGGATTAAAAGAAAGAAGTACTCAAATCATTGGAGCATGGTTTACTGCCTATTCAGGCTGAGCCGCCGAAGTCATGTTATGTTTGAGGCTGGTCGAGTGGTTCTCAAGGTTTTAAGCATTCGTTGAAGATCTATGTTTGCGGCCGGCCGCCTTGTTTAAGCTTTAATAGGAAAGGATGAAGAGAAAGAAATACACGAATCATTGGAGTATGGTTTACTCCCTATTCAGACTGAGCCGCCGGATTCATGTTATGTTTGAGTCCAGCTGGATGGTTCAGTTTTTTAACAATTGTTCCATGTGGAGCATTTAACGTCTGATGTCGACTGGATGGTTCAAGTATAGCTGAGTAAGCAGGAAATGCAATGCCGAGGCTTTTTGCGAAAGTGAGTTTATAAAACGGAAGCGAAGATACAATGGATAAAGAGCATGTAACGAATCGAAGCGAAAAAGATCTTCAAGAAGAAAGTCCCGGATCAGTGAAAAATGCGGCAACAGCGAATCAGATGCTTATAATCTTTATAAAAATAAGGTGGGATCTTACAATATCCCACCTTCCAAGACAAAGTTAGTCTTTTGCTACCTTTTCTTCTTTCACCTCTTCAAGTTCTTTTTTGGCATCTTCTAGTTCCTTCTTTGCCTCTTTTACCTTTTCATCGGCTTTTTCAAGCGCCGCATCTTTGTAAGTTTCTGTAGTTTTTGTATACTCCTTTTCCATTTCTGCGCGATCAGCTATCGCATCAGAAACCTTTTCTTGCGAATCAGAAACTTTTTCAACAATCTCTTTTTCCTTACTATGCTCATGCTGGTTCATGTCAGAATTTAATTCCTCAGTAGCTTTTTTCATTTCAGGAGACGAAAACTTTTTTCCACTTTTTTTCCTTTTTGATTTCTTTGTCTTTTTATATTTCTCGTCGCTGTCAACTGAATCCGTTTTAGATAAAGCGCTATCTGCGGCACTACTTTTAAAGTCAACATCTTTTAAAGCGTCACTCTTTAGATCAGCAGAATCACTCTTCAAAGTGGCATCCTCAGTCAAAGCTTCTGCAGCAGAATCGGTAGAGGAATTAAAATCAATACTGGAACCTGAGGAATCAGTAGAGCTAAGCGACTCTAGACCATTCCCTTCGCTGCTATCAGAACTATCCGACGCATAGGTACTCCCTATCATCAACGACAGGGCAACTGATATCATACTAAACTTGTTCATTTTTTCTCTCCAAAAAAAACAACGTTGCGTTGCAACACACCTATCTTCATTATACAGTAAGCGAAATAGGAAGTAAAAATTTCTTTTGAATTTTGTATATTTTTCAATAGCTTTCTTTAAAAAAGGTAGTTTTAGAAAAATACATCAAAAGCAAAATTAACCGATATACTCAAGAAAAGCCCTTGATGATCCGAGTTTTAAACTGCTCAGAATATCATATGCTGTGGTTTTGGCATCGACTGCCATATCGTTTATTGAATAATTTTCGTTAATAATAATTGCACAATATGAACTATTTACCTCATAATTAGGGATGCTTGATACATCGCACACTATCAGGTCCATTGATATTTTTCCCAATATTGGAGCCTTATGAAGTTTTCCAGATTTTTCTTGAAACCCTATTATTCCATTATTTGAAAGAGATATTTTTATTCCGTCCGCATAGCCGATGGATATTATCGCAATTTTCGTATGTTTTTTTGTTAAAAAAGTTGCTCCATAGCCGATTGGAACCCCTGCCTCAAGTTCATATTTTTGTAAAACGTTAGCTTTTAAGGAAAAAACGTTCTTAGGTTTTATCATATCTCCTGTTTGAATACCGTATAGAAAGGCTCCGACTCTAACTATGTCATAATAAAACTCTTTTCCGAAAAATGCTCCAGATGTCGCAGAAATTCCCGCCTTTACAGGTATAAGGTTTCTGATTTTTCTTAAAACATCATTAAAACGATTTTTCTGTTTTAAATTCAAATAGTGATTCTTTTCATCAGAGCAGGCTAAATGGGATATCACATAAACTATCTTTTCTTCTTTTAAAAATGGAAGAATTTCATCAATATCTTCTAGTCTCAGGCCAAGCCTGGAAAGACCGGTATCGACATGTATAACGAATCCTAAGTTTTGGTTTTTTATGTCGTTGAATTCATCTAAAGAATTGATAACAGGGGTTATTTTGTATTTTTTTATTAAGTCAATATCAGATTTTAAAAAGCCCTGCAAAAAGAAAATATTTGCATCAAGAGGGAGAACTTTCCTGACATCTAGCGCTTCCTCAAGATAAGCGGCCCAAAAATTACGGCAGCCGACATCATACAAAGCTCTAGAAACTTTCTGAGCCCCAAGTCCATATGCATCAGCTTTAACAACGGCAGAGCAAACCACTGCTCCAATTATACTCGAAATAGTTTTAAAATTCTCTTTGATTGCGTATAGATCTATCGTGGCTTTTGGTCGCATGGTGAGCACTTGTCAGATCTATCCATGAATTGCGATCTCAAATGCGTCGTAAACGGCTTCCTGAAGGCATTCCGACAACGTTGGATGAGGAAATATGGCCGCCATCAACTCTCTCTCGGTCAGCTCCCCTGCAATTGCCAACGAAAAAAAAGGGATTAATTCAGTAACCTCGCTTCCGAACATATGAGCTCCGAGTAATTCGCCAGTTTTTTCGTTAAATATGACTTTCACAAATCCCTCAGGTTCCCCTGCTATGATTGCCTTACCATTTCCTCTAAAATGCGATCTTCCAATTTTTATTCCTTCACCAGAGTTCCTAGCCTTTTCTTCACTAAGTCCAATCGAAGCAATTTGAGGATATGAATATGTGCATGAAGGAATCATGGCGATATTTATAGGTGTCGTTTCTGTTTGCTTTGCCATCTTTTCCGCAACAACGATGCCCTCTCTTGAGGCTTTATGAGCAAGCCAAGGGGGGGCTATAACATCTCCTATTGCATAAATCCCTTTAACATTCGTTTCACAAAACTCATCAGTTTCGATTGTTCCATTTTGTTTTGCTTGGATTCCGATTTTATCAAGCCCTAGATCTTTTACATTCGGGGAAACACCTACAGCAAGGACTACTACATCAAAAAACTCTTTTGCAGTTTTAGAATCTTTTTCCGTCAATTCTACATAAACCTTTCCTGCTTCTTTTTTAAAATTTTGCAATCTAACTCCAGTTTTAATATTAATTCCTTGTTTTGTAAAAGACTTGAAAGCGGCATTCGCTACCTCTTCGTCTTCCTGAATTAAAATTCTGTCCATAACCTCAACTACGGTGACTTCGGAACCAATTAAATTATAGAAAGATGCCAGCTCGATTCCGATTGCCCCAGAGCCCACTATAAGCAGCTTTTTAGGAAGAAAACTTGGAAATATAGCTTCTTTTGAAGTCCAAATCAAGCCACTCTCTAAAACAGATTGTTCAATTTCAGGGATTAGCTTGGGAATTGCCCCAGTTGAAATAACGATATTTTTCCCTTTTACTTCACTAAACTGTCCATTCTTTTCAATTGTCAAAGTGCTTTCGTCCTTAAACTTCGCAATCCCCTCAACTAGAGTGATCTTGTTTTTCATCAGAAGCGCCTCAACTCCCCGATTCAGGCCAGAAATGATTTTTCTTGACCTTTCAATAATTTTGTCAAAATTTATTGATGCAACACTGCTGTTAACACCGAATTCAGAGGAGCTTTCTATTAAATGCTTGACCTTTGCAGATTGCAACATGGTCTTCGTCGGAATACATCCTTTGTTGAGACATGTTCCGCCAAGGCTCTCTTTTTTATCTATTATTGCCACACTCAGTCCCAGCTGAGCCGATTTTATTGCGCAAACATAGCCCCCCGGCCCTCCACCGATTACGACAACGTCAAAGGTCATAAAAGCACCTTTTTCAGCATGCCTGAGCTTCACTTTTTTCCGGCTCATCCTCTGAATCATCTTTTGAATCTTGCTGAGATTCGGCTGAATCAAATACATTAACTGCTTTGTGTGGCGAAAAAGTCGAGATTGCATGCTTATAAAGAAGTTGTGAATAACCGTCTCTCTTTATAACGATTGAGTTTTGATCAAAGCAGGAAACAATCCCGTTCAGCTTAACTCCATTTAAAAGAAAAACTGTGAGGGAAACCTTATTTTTTCTAACATAGTTTAGAAAAGCATCTTGTATATTTATTATTCTTTCTGACATACTTTAAGTACCATTCAAACGCCATTTAACACAGGGGAAGTTTGTGCGAAAAAAACAATTTTTGCAAGATTAATTTTGGGAATTGTATACGTTTATATGATTTGAGAGAAAAGCAGCAAAGTTAGTTTTCATCTATTAATAACTTTGACTTCCACATGGCCCAGCCTCAAACATAAAATGTTCCACGTGGAACAATCGCTTAAAAGCTTGAACCAGCCAGCCTCAACATAACATGACTCCAGCATGGCCCAGCCTGAATAGGCCGTAAACCATGCTTAAATGATTTTTATATTTTTTTATAATGCTTTAAACGGGATATATAGCACTCTCTTCACCCTTTCCTATTAAAGCTTGAGAATCACCCGGCCAGCCTCAAACATAACATGAATTCGGCGGCCAAGTCTGAATAGACCGTAAAC
>JAIRYO010000050.1 GCA_031267725.1 Holosporales bacterium
CCTCTAAGTAATATACAGAGATTGCTATATATCATGCTTAAAGCATTATAAAAAGAAATACAAAAATCATTGGGGCATGGTTTACGGTCTACTCAGACTGGGCCGCCTGAGTCATGTTATGTTTGAGGCTGGCCGAGTGATTCAAGTTTTTAAAACTGTTGTTCCAGATGGAGCATCTGCATTTGGGGCCGGGCGGATGGTCCGGGCTTCAAGGCATTTGTGGAACATTTATGTTTGCGGTCGGCCGTCGGATTCACAGTTATTCATAGACAAAGTAATTTTGCGCCTGTTGTAGCTGAGTAAGATTTACGCTCTATTCAGGCTGAGCCGCTGAAGTCATGTTATGTTTGAGTCCGGCTGGGAGGGGAAGGTTTTAAACAATTGTTCCAGATGGAGCATCTGCATTTGCGGCCGGGCGGATGGTCTGGGCTTCAAGGCATTCGTTGAATATTTTATGTTTATAACGAGTCCGAAAAATTCTACTCAAGAGCCAGGCAGAATCTAGACAGGCTTTCTATATTAAACTAGGGAATCCCCAATTTTAAGCATACTCTTGACAAAATTTTCTTTTTTTACGATAATGCGAGGCGTGTTAGGTACGGTGTCAAAGAAGATTTATGAGTAAGTTACCAAGTGCCGTATTTTTGATTTCGGGAACAGCTATTGGTGCAGGCCTGGTCGCGCTCCCTCTTGCCGCAGCAAATATTGGAATTTTTGCAACTTTACTTATAACAATTTTCTCGCTTTTCGTTGCATATCAAACATCGATGATAACAGTTAATCTGATAGAAAAAGCTGGTGAATATTTAACCATTGTTGAATTAAGCAAAAAATTCTCCGGACAGTTGGTATTTGGCCTGTCCATGGCAAGCTTTTATCTTTTATCCTTTTCACTGCTTTCTGTATACTTTGTTGGAACTTCTGATATCATCAATTACTTTACCAATTTAGATACAGCGTTTTCTGTAGCGGTTTGTTCCTTAATATTTCTTGTTTTGTTTTCACTAAGATTTAAATCATTTTATGAAATAAACTCCGCATTATTTATCGTTCTTATAATTTCCATACTTCTTGTAATTTTTAATACCTGTAAATTGGATCAAATCGCATCTCTTCCCGATACGAAGCTACGATTTCAAAATATTTTTTATTTTTTACCAATAGTTTTTACTTCATTTGGCGTTCAGAACATTTGTTCATGCATTTGCCAAAGGCTAGAAATGGATATCAAGCAAATAAGGAAGGCTTTTTTGATTGGAATATCTATTCCTGCAATTATCTATGTACTCTGGATATATACAGTTTTACAATCAATCTATTCTATAGATCAGTTGTTTTTTGAAAAAATCCTAGATCACAAAGTTGGAGCGGGGGAGCTGGTAAACAAGCTATGTGAAGCATCGGGCTCTAGTTTGACCGAAATATTTTTTAAAATTTTGACGCTATTTGCGATTATAACATCTGCAATTGGAATAGGAGTAGGTATAATCTCCTCTCTTAAAGCGAATGTAAGCAGAGGTATAGATAAGCTAATTCCGTGTATCGTTGTGGCAATTCCGACAATTGCCTCTCTTTTAATTCCTAATGCCTTTATGAGCATATTGTCCTTTGGAGGCATAATCGCAACAGTTTTTGTCGTATTTACCCCCTTCTATTTACTTTTTGGAATTGATCGAAGGGAATCTGTCAAACTGAAATATCTGGTATGTGTGTTATATGCCATAGCTGTCGTGTTAAGTGAGCTGTTTTTATAATCCTTTTGAGATGCTCGCAAAATGGCTTTATCAGGAGAATTGTTCGGTTTTTAGCATACATAATGAGCGATTGCAAAATATTAAGATTGTCATTACTTCAAGTGTCCCCATTTCCATATCTCTTATTAAAAAGCAATTTTGCGATAACTAAACTCTTGTAAAATTGAATAGATTTAGAATATTCTTATGTGATAGAATACGGCGAGAGGTTGCTAGGAGCGTAGCTCAATATGGTAGAGTATTGGTCTCCAAAACCAGTGGTTGTGGGTTCGAGTCCCTCCGCTCCTGCCATTGAGGCCTTGTTTATTGTTTGAGGAAACGAGAGTGAATTTAAAATCTGGGATCGTGAAATTTTTCTCATTCATTGGGGATGTTAGGGCGGAAATCGATAAGGTAGGTTGGCCATCTCGCAAGGAGGTTGTTGTTACAACTATTATAGTTTTTATAATTGCTCTGGTCGCATCTCTGTTTTTTGCGTTAGTTGATACAACTTTGTATAGACTTGTTCACGCTGTAATTGGGAGATAGTATTTTGACTACCAAAAAAGCAATGTGGTATATAGTTCATGTCTATTCCGGTTCGGAAAACAAGGTTGCTCAAGCCATCAGAGAAGCTTCAGAAAAAAAAGGGATTACTGATGATCTTGTTGAAATTTTAATTCCAACGGAGGAAGTGGTTGAGGTTAAAGGGGGGGAGCGTGTTAATGTAACCAAAAAATATTTTCCGGGATATATTCTGATAAACATGGTTTTGACGGATGAGAGTTGGAATTTGATTAAGGGGGTACCGAGAGTTTCTGGATTTTTGGGAGTAAAAGGAAAACCCCTGCCCGTTAGCGAGGTTGATGTCAAAAGAATCGTTGCCCAGATTAAGGAGTCTGCGGAAACGCCTAGGGACTCTGTTTCCTATGAAGTGGGAGAGCAGGTCAGAATTGTTGACGGTCCGTTTGCTTCATTTTCCGGGTTTGTTGAGGAAATAGAAGAGGATAAGCGTAAGTTAAAAGTTTCAGTTATGATTTTCGGAAGAGCTACTCCAGTTGCGTTGGAGTATACTCAAGTTGAGAAAGCATAGTGATTTTGTGGGAGATTTGGTCATTTTAATTGATATAACCACGAAGTATTTTTTAGGAGAGTAAAAATGGCAAAGAAAATTGTAGGCTACATCAAATTACAAATTCCGGCGGGGAAAGCCAATCCTTCTCCGCCCATCGGGCCGGCTCTTGCCCAAAAAGGATTAAACATTATGGAGTTTTGTAAAGCGTTTAACGCAAAGACTCAACAGTTAGAGCCTGAAATGCCAGTTCCGGTTGTGATCACGGCTTATGCGGATAAGAGCTTTACCTATATCATGAAGACTCCTCCCGTAACTTATTACATAAAGAAAGCTGCAAAAATTACAAGCGGATCTTCGAAAACTGGAATCACCGCTCCTGTTGCAAAAATTACGATGTCCCAAGTTATGGAGATAGCAAAGCAAAAGATAGAAGATCTAAACGCTTATGATTTGGATGCGGCAAGTCAGATGATTATCGGATCTGCAAGGTCTATGGGCGTTGAAGTGGTTGAAGGAGCATAATATGGCACATTTAGGCAAACGTTTAAAAAATATAAAAAAAGATTTGGATCTGGAAAAGGTCTACTCTTTAAAAGAGGCGGTTGGAATAGTAAAAAAATCTGCCATCGCAAAGTTTGACGAAACGGTGGATGTTAGTGTTATGCTTGGAATTGATGCTTCGAAGCAAGATCAAGCTATCAGGAATGTTGTGAATCTTCCGAATGGAACTGGGAAAACATATCGGGTTGCCGTTTTTGCTAAGGATCAAAAGGCCGAAGAGGCTAAAAAAGCAGGGGCGGACGTTGTTGGTGGAGAGGAGTTAGTTGAAATGATTCAAAGAGGAGATATCCCTTTTGATCGTTGTGTTGCGACTCCAGATATGATGGCGCTCGTTGGAAAAGTCGGAAAGATCCTTGGTCCTAAAGGGCTAATGCCAAATCCTAAACTTGGAACGGTTACCACCGATGTCGCACTAGCCATAAAAAACGTTAAAGGGGGGCAAATCGAATATAGATCTGAAAAAAATGGTATAGTTCATGCTGGCATCGGAAAGGTTAGCTTTACTGATGAGGCTATAATAGAAAATGTGAAAACATTAATAGATGGAATTATAAAATCCAAACCTCAGGGCGCGAAGGGAAGTTACTTGGGAAAAATGGTTTTGAGTTCAACGATGGGCGTCGGCGTGATGTTCGTTTTGGATTAGAGGAGTTTTTGTGAGGTTCTAGAAAAACTAGATCTTTCAAAAAATAGCGTTCAACATGATGTTGAACGTTGTCGAAGACTGTAGGTTTTAGAAATAAAATAAAGGTAGAGATACCACCTGCAATAGACAGAAGTGGTATTTTTGCTCCTTCTGGTTTTTGTTTGTATGAGGAGAAGGCGAGATATGTTAAGACGAGAAAAAGAAGCTTTTGTGTCGCAAATTCGAGAAAAGTTGATGAATTCATCGATGGTTGTTGCCGTTAATAGAACGCCTGGAATAACCGTTGAAGAGATAACGAAGCTTCGTAAGGATATGCATGATGCAGAGGCAAATTTTAAAATTCTTAAAAATACACTGGCTCGCGTAGCAATAAAGGGTTCGGCTTTGGATTCGATGGAAAAGTATCTTGAGGGATCGACAGGGTTGGCCTATTCGAATAATCCTGTAGGACTTGCTAAAGCAATTTCGAAGTTTGTAAAAGTAAATGAAAAGTTGACAATTTTGGGCGGAATTATGGATGGTAAGGTGGTGTCAGTTGATGTAATCAATGAGCTTGCCTCTTTGCCATCAATGGATGAGCTTCGCGCAAAAATTATCGGCATTCTCACCGCTGCAGCTTCTAAGATAGTCAGAATAATAAAGGAACCATCTGCAAAAATTGCAAGGGTTATTGCTGCGAAAAGTTCGTGCGAAAAGTAGTTTAATTATTTAGAAAGGAGTGTAAAAAATGTCAAAATTAGAAAAAATCATAGAAGATTTATCCGGGTTAACAATTTTGGAGGCTGCAGAGCTTTCCAAAAAACTGGAAGAACATTGGGGGGTCAGTGCAGCTGCTGCAGTTGCGGTTGCTTCTGGCCCTGTTGCTGCTGGTGCCCCCGTAGCTGAAGAAAAGACGGAGTTTGATGTTGAATTGACAAGTGGTGGCGAGAGTAAGATTAACGTGATTAAGGAAGTGAGAGCTATTCTTCCTGAGCTTGGATTGAAAGAGGCTAAAGATCTCGTTGAGGGAGCTCCTAAAGTGCTTAAAGCTGGAGTTTCAAAAGATGACGCCGAAAAGATTAAGAAGCAGTTAGAAGGTGTTGGGGCGAAGGTGGCAATAAAATAGTCAATTGATAAAGGCAGGGATAATCTCTGCCTTTTTGTTTTGTTAGCTGTTTTTTATAGGATTCACACATGATTAGATCGTACACAGGCCGTAAGCGTTTTCGCAGATCTTTTGCGCGTATTAAGGAAAAGACTAAATTACCTAATCTCATAGCCTTACAGAAAAGTTCTTTTGATGCGTTTTTGCAGTCCGCTGTTCACGATGGTGAAATGGAAAATTCTGGACTGTTGGGATTGTTTAATTCTTTCTTCCCTATAAAAGACAACTCTGGGAGAGCTCAGTTGGAGTTTTGTGGATATACGTTAGAGGATCCCAAGTACACAGAAATAGAATGCCACAAAAGGGGAGGGACCTATGCTTCTGCTATTAAAGGAAGATTTAGATTGATCATATGGGATATAGATCAAGTCGTAGGAACTCGCACGGTTAAAGATATAAAAGAACAGGATGTTTATCTGGGAGATATTCCTCTCATGACGGAACGGGGAACGTTTATATTTAATGGAATAGAGAGAGTTGTAGTTTCTCAAATGCATAGGAGTCCGGGGGTTTTTATTGATCATGATCAGGGGAAAACTCATTCTTCGGGAAAATTTTTATTTGCCGCGAGAATCATTCCATATCGAGGTTCTTGGATTGATTTCGAATTTGATCATAGAGACATCTTATATGTGAGAATTGATAGAAGAAGAAAGGTTTTAGCCTCCACGTTTTTCATGTGTCTTGAAAGTGCAGAAACAGAAGAATACAGAAAAAAATTGAAAACGGGTGGAGAAATTCCTGAAGGATATGTTACCGGTATGTCAAAAGAGGAAATTCTTAACGCTTTTTATACCTCTGTTGAATATAAAAAAGTAAAAGATGGCTGGGCAATGCCTTTTAACAAAGAGCAATTTAAAGGGGTAAGATTGGAAAAGGATTTAATTGATGCGAAAACAAAGGAGATCATTGCAAAGGCTGGCAATAAAATGACTCCAAAAATTTTGAATAAAATCGAAGAAGATGGAATAGAAAGGATATTTATCTCTGAGGAAGACTTGATTGGAAAATTCATTGCTAAGGAGCTCATTGATGAAAAAACCGGGGCAATACATTTTGAATCCGGAGAGAAAATTACCGAAGAAACTATAAAAAAAATAAAACTAAATGACCTAAAAAAAATTGATATCTTTTTCATAGATGGGATAAATTCCAGTACTTACATGCTCAACACCTTTTCTCATTCAAAGTGCGCAAATAGAGAGGATGCACTTATTGAGTTATACAGAGCTCTAGTTCCCGGAGAGCCTCCAACGGTTGCTGGAGGAAAATCCCTTCTAGATGGAGCGATATTTGATCCAGATAGATATGATCTTTCTGCGGTTGGACGAGCTAAAATAAACGATAGATTGGGAATTGACATTCCAAACGAAGTTAGGACTCTTCAGAAGAGGGATTTGATCGAAATTGTGAAATTGCTTTTCTCAATTAGAGATGGGCAGGGAAGTATAGACGATATAGATAATCTTGGAAATAGAAGGATTCGCTCTGTTGGAGAGTTAGTAGAAAACCAATGCAGAATCGGCATGGTCCGAATGGAAAGGATGATCTATGAAAAATTAGCTACAACAGATATCGATAATTATGTTCCAAGCGATTTAATCAATGCGAAGCCACTTATAACTTCAATTAAAGATTTTTTTGTTTCATCTCAATTATCTCAGTTCATGGATCAGACGAACCCACTATCAGAAGTCACACATAAAAGGAAACTTTCTGCTTTGGGGCCTGGTGGACTATCAAGAGAAAGGGCGGGGTTCGAAGTTCGAGACGTTCACCCGACCCATTATTCCAGGTTGTGTCCGATTGAAACTCCAGAAGGACAGAATATCGGATTAATTAACTCATTGGCCTCATATGCCCAGATAAACAAATACGGTTTTATCGAGGCGCCATACAAAAAGGTTATTGATGGAAAGGTTACGAATGAGATAATTTATTTGACGGCGACTGAAGAGGAAAAATATGCCGTTGCGCAGGCAGATGTTGCTAAAAATAAAGACGGAAGCATATCAGAAGATTTTGTTATTGCGAGAAAATCTGGAGATGTTCGTTTTTTTCCAAAATCTGAAATTTCTTTTATAGACGTTTCTCCAAAGCAAGTTGTTTCTGTCGCAGCTGCGCTCATTCCGTTTTTAGAAAATGATGATGCCAGTCGTGCATTAATGGGTTCGAATATGCAACGTCAGGCTGTTCCTTTATTGAAATCCGAAGCCCCATTAGTGGGAACTGGAATGGAAGCAGTTATTGCCAGAGATTCCGGTTCTTCTGTTGTTGCTAAACGTGGAGGAATAATTGATCATGTTGATGCGAAAAGAATAGTTATAAGAGTTAACGATGGAAAAAATACAGGAGCTGATGTTTATACTTTGTCTAAGTTTCAATGCTCAAACATGGGGACGTGCATTAATCAAAAGCCATTGGTAAAAACCGGAGATTTGATAGAAGCAGGAGATATAATCGCAGATGGGCCATCAACGGATAATGGAGAGTTAGCTTTAGGGCGTAATTTGCTTGTTGGATTCATGTCTTGGAATGGATATAGCTTCGAAGATTCGATCGTTTTGTCTGAGAGAATGGTAAGCGAGGATATTTTAACTTCAATCCATATTGAAAGCTTTGAAGTAACTTCAAGAGATACGAAACTCGGAAACGAAGAAATAACCAGGGACATTCCCAATATTGCGGAGGAGTCCTTAAAAAATCTCGATGAATCTGGAATAGTCTATGTTGGGGCAGAAGTTGGACCGGGAGACGTTTTGGTTGGGAAGGTAACTCCTAAAGGAGAAACATCGATGACTCCTGAAGAAAAGTTACTGAGGGCAATTTTTGGAGAAAAATCAGCTGATGTTAAAGATACTTCGTTCAGGGTTCCTCCGGGAGTTTCAGGGACAGTCGTTGAAGTTCGTGTCTTGATGAGAAGGGGTGTTGAGAAAGACGAAAGGACCATCGCAATTGAAAGGCAGCTAATCGACGACTTTGAAAAGGATAGGGATGCAGAAAAGAGAATATTAGAGCAAACCTATTACAAGCATATTTGTAGCAGGGTTGTCGATCAAAAGCTTATATCCGGAATAGATGGATATAAAGAAAACACAACGATTACAGAAAATATGGTTAAACCTCTTTCTTTCTATCAGATCAAAAGAGTCATTGTTAAAGATAGTAAAATTCAGAAAAGTATCGATGAATTAGTTAAACAATTTGAAGATAAAGTTGAAAAGGTTCAGAAAACGTTTGAAGAAAGCATCTATAAAGTCAGAAAGGGAGATGACTTACCGGCCGGAGTTCTGAAGCTGGTTAAAGTTTTTGTTGCGACTAAAAGAAAGATTCAACCTGGAGATAAGATGGCAGGGCGTCATGGGAATAAAGGAGTCGTTTCGAGAATTTTGCCAATTGAGGATATGCCATATTTAGAAGGTGGAATTCCTCTAGATATAGTCCTAAATCCGCTCGGTTTACCGTCAAGAATGAACGTCGGACAAATTCTTGAAACTCATCTGGGGGCGGCTGCTCATGGACTTGGAGTTCAAATTCAAAAGATACTTGATGAGTATAAAGCCAAGGGAACTACTCTCGAAAAATTGAAAGATAAGGTTATAAGTATCTACACTGACCCTGAAGATGTTGAAGAGATAAAGGCACTGAATGAAAAAGAATTCATTGAACTGGCGGAAAATCTTGGAAATGGTGTTCCGGTAGCGAGCCCCGTATTCGATGGAGCTAAACTTGAAGATATTGAAAACTGCCTTGCAAAAGCTGGGCTTGATAAATCCGGACAGGTGACTCTTTATGATGGAAGAACGGGGGAGCCGTTTGATAGAAAAATAACCGTCGGCTATAAGTATGCATTGAAGCTACACCATTTGGTCGATGATAAGAGTCATGCAAGATCTGTTGGGCCGTATAGCTTGATTACACAACAACCGCTTGGTGGTAAATCACAATTTGGTGGACAAAGATTCGGAGAAATGGAGGTATGGGCACTTGAAGGATACGGCGCCGCTCACGTCCTTCAGGAAATGTTAACAGTGAAATCTGACGATGTTAACGGAAGAACAAAAGTTTATGAATCGATTGTGAAGGGAGACAATGAGGTTGAGCCAGAAACGCCGGAATCGTTCAATGTGCTCGTAAAGGAATTGAAATCGTTAGCTTTAAATGTTTCATTTGAGAATAGTTCTAATTTGAAAAAAGAAAACATATAGGAGTTTGTTGAATTATGAGTTTAAAAAAAGGTTTTTCTGTAAGTAAAGTCAAAGTAACAAAAGATTTTGATGCGATAAGAATTTCAATCGCAAGTCCGGATGAGATACGTTCGTGGTCCTATGGAGAGGTGAAGAAGCCTGAGACCATTAACTATAGAACATTTAAGCCGGAACGTGATGGACTGTTTTGCGCAAAAATATTTGGCCCCGTTAAAGATTATGAATGTAACTGTGGTAGATATAAGCGCATGAAATACAAAGGTATAGTCTGTGAGAAGTGTGGCGTTGAAATTACTTTAAGTCAAGTTAGGCGTGAAAGAATGGGGCATATAGAACTCGCGGCACCTGTGGTACATGTGTGGTTTATGAAATCGATTCCTAGTAGAATTTCCATGATTTTGGACAGGGGAATTAGAGAATTAGAAAAGATTTTATATTTTGAAAAATATGTCGTTTTAGAACCTGGATTCAGTAATTTTAAACCGTTAGAGGCTATAACTGAGGAAGAATATCAGGATGCACTGGATAAATTTGGAGAAGGAGCTTTCACTGTTAGTATTGGAGCAGAGGCGATAAGAGATATGCTCACCACTATTAACATCCCAGAAGAGATTACCGCACTTAAAAAAGAGTTAGAAGACGGAGTTGTCGACATAAGAAAGAAAAAGATCGTTAAAAGATTGAAGATGCTGCAGGCTTTTATAAAAACCGGCGGGAAACCAGAACATTTAGTTTTAACAGTTCTTCCTGTTATCCCTCCTGAATTAAGACCTCTGGTTCCATTAGAAGGAGGTAGATTCGCCACAAGCGACTTGAATGATTTATATAGAAGGGTCATCAATAGAAACAACAGGTTGAAAAGACTCCTTGAATTAAGAGCGCCAGACATCATTATCCGAAACGAAAAAAGAATGCTTCAAGAATCTGTTGACGCTTTGTTCGATAACAAACGAAGAGGGGCTAAAGCTATTGTTGGCGCCAATAAGAGACCTTTAAAATCTTTAGCAGATATGTTGAAAGGAAAACAGGGGCGCTTCAGACAAAACCTACTCGGAAAGCGCGTGGACTATTCTGGGCGTTCGGTTATTATTGTTGGTCCCGAGCTAAAGCTTCATCAGTGTGGTCTTCCGAAAAAAATGGCCCTCGAGCTCTTTAGGCCGTTCGTTTACGCAAAATTGGAAAAATATGGTCTAGCCGGTACCTTGAAATCAGCAAAGCGAATGATTGAAAAGGATAGACCTGAAATTTGGGATATTTTGGAAGAGGTTATCAGGGAACATCCTGTTCTTTTAAACCGAGCTCCAACACTACACAGATTGAGTATTCAGGCTTTTGAACCAATTTTGATTGAAGGAAAAGCTATTCAGCTTCATCCATTGGTCTGTACCGCGTTTAACGCAGACTTCGACGGGGATCAAATGGCTGTTCATGTTCCACTCTCTTTAGAGGCACAGTTAGAGGCCAGAATTCTGATGTTGTCAACGAACAATATGCTTAACCCTTCAAACGGAAAACCAATTGTTGTTCCATCAAAAGATATAATTTTAGGAATTTACTATTTAACGATGCAAATGGATGGATTACCCAACGAAGGAATAGCGCTGGCAAACCTCAGCGAAATAATGTATGCACTTGAAAGTAAGCGTGTAACGTGTCACACAAAAATAAAAACTAGAGTTTTTTCATACAAAGATGATGGAACCTGTGAGCTTGGGAAAGTAGTGGAAACGACTCCGGGGAGGGTGATATTGAGTCAGATTTTGCCTTGTCACCATATGATTAAGTTTGACTTGATCAATAAAATTATGACCTCGGCTGATGTCACTAAATTGGTTGATGAAATTCATTTTCATTGCGGTCAAAAAGAAATGGCTATATTCGTTGATCACGTAATGGAAATTGGGTTTAAATATATGACAAAGGCGGGCATTTCATATGGTAAAGATGATTTGGTTATTCCGGAAGAAAAGAAGAAGCTGGTAAAGGAAACAGAAAAGGTTGTTGGTGAATTTGAGCAACAATATCTTGATGGATTCATAACTCAAGGAGAAAAATATAACAAAGTTGTTGATGCTTGGGATAAGTGTGGAGATAAAGTTGCTGACGCTCTTATGAAGGCAGTATCATATACTGAAAAGGGGCATCAGCCAAATTCTGTGTATATGATGGTACATTCAAAAGCGAGAGGATCCATGGCGCAATTGAAGCAATCGGCAGGTATGAGAGGTTTGATGGCTAAACCTACAGGGGAAATCATTGAAACACCGATTGTTTCAAACTTCAAAGAGGGATTGACTGTTTTGGAATACTTCATTTCAACACATGGTAGCCGTAAAGGATTGACTGATACCGCTTTAAAAACCGCGAATGCAGGTTATTTGACTAGAAGATTAGTTGATGTGTCAAATGATTGCGTCATATCCGAAGAGGATTGCCAAACATCAAATGGATTGTTAATGAAGGCCGTTTATGATGGTTCTAATGTCGTTATACCATTACATGAGAGGATTCTTGGAAGGTTTGCTGTTAGCGATATAATTGATCCAAACAATGGAGCTCTGATTGTTCCAAAGGGGGGATATATCGATGAATACAAGACAAATAGCATAATCGAGGCGGGCATTGACAAAGTTTTGATAAGGTCATCAATCACTTGCGAAAGTGAGCATGGAATTTGTGCAAAATGCTATGGAAGAGACTTGGCTAGAGGAACCGTCGTTAATAAAGGAGAGTCTGTTGGAGTGATTGCCGCTCAATCGATCGGAGAGCCAGGAACCCAGCTTACCATGAGAACTTTCCACATTGGTGGAGCAGCGCAAAAGACTTCAGAACAGTCAAGTATTGAGTCCTCGATGGATGGAAGGATTTTGTTCAAAAATATGACTGCAGCAACAAATAGCCTTGGTGACACCATCGTTATTTCGCGCAAATCAGAAATTGCATTAATTGATTCTAACGGAAGAGAAAGGTTTTCCTATAAAGTACCATATGGGGCAAAGTTGAGAGTTTCTGCAGGCGAGGCAGTAAAAATAGCGCAGATTCTGGCGGAATGGGATTCTTATACAACCCCAATAGTTTGTGAAGTTGGAGGATTTGCGAAGTTTGTGGATTTAATAGATGGCCAGTCTTTGAAAGAGATTGTTGATGAGACTACCGGTATTTCTAGTAAAGTCGTTGTAGATTGGAAGCAGTTTTCCAATACGGCAAACTACAGGCCTATGATCTCTCTAGTTGATAAAGATGGAAAACCGATAATGCTTTCTAATAAAGTAGAAGCGAGGTACTTTTTGTCGATAGATTCCATTATTAACGTTGATAATGGAGGAAAAGTATTGGCTGGGGATATCGTCGCAAAACTTCCAAAGGATGTTGTGAAAACCAGGGATATTACCGGTGGGTTGCCGAGGATTTCAGAGTTGTTTGAAGCTAGGTTGCCAAAAGATCCTGCAATTATTTCCGATATTGAGGGGAGGATTGAGTTTGGGAAAGAGCATAAGACAAAACGAAGAATTTGCATTATTCCTGATGAAGGAACGATGCAGAAGCCAGTTGAATATCTAATCCCAAAAGGAAGATCTGTTGTGGTACACGAGGGAGATTATGTGAAATGTGGAGATTTATTAGTTGATGGAAATCTCGTTTTACACGATATTTTAAGAGTTCTCGGCGTTGAAGAGATGGCTATTTATCTGATCAACGAAGTGCAACGAGTTTACAGATTACAAGGTGTCCCGATTAACGATAAGCACATCGAGATTATAGTGAGACAAATGCTGCAAAAACGAGAAATTAAAGATTCAGGAGATTCGGCATATATTGCAGGAAACGAAATTGATAAAGAAGATTTAACTAATGCGAACATTGAATTATTGAAAGAGGGGAAGAAGCCGATTATTGCAACTCATGTATTACAGGGAATAACTAGAGCTTCTCTTCACACGAAGTCCTTTATTTCCGCCGCTTCCTTCCAAGAAACTACAAGAGTTTTAACGGAGGCTGCAATTTGTGGGAGAGTTGATCATCTGATCGGCTTGAAAGAAAACGTCATAGTCGGAAGATTGATGCCAGCGGGAACAGGCGGAGTAATTAAAGAATGGAAAAAAGAACTAGAAACTCAAAAGGGCAACTAGAGAATTGTTTTTAGATTGAGGTTCTTCTTGAAGCATATATGAAGCTTCTTTTTACGTTGTCGAAATAAGGAGGAAGATTATGAAAAATGTCTCGAAGATGGCCTTGATATCCTCGATATTGTTACTGATTCTTGCATTTCTTTTCTTTAAGAAAGAAGGTAGAGAATCCGCTGAGATTGTCAAAAAAATATGTATATGCAAGGCAATTGAGCACGAAGCATTAAATTCAGTAGTTGATGGGATTAGTCATTATTTGAAACAGAGTAATAATGGTTGTGAGGTTTTTGTGGAAACTAGCCAGGGAAATGCGGCTCTCGCATCCCAGATAATTACCAAATTTTTAACTTCAAAGGCGGACGTTATCGCAACTATTGGAACCTCACCGTCGCAGTGCGCTTTTAAATTGGCGAAAGATGGAAAGATTAAATTAGTTTTCAGTTCCGTTACGAACCCGAGTGATATCTCCCCCGATCTAGTGGAGACAAATACTACGGGAGTATCAAATTTTGTTGATCTAGATCCTCAAATTAAGTTATTCAAAAGAATTCAGCCGTCACTACTTAAACTAGGGATTGTCTATAACCCCACGGAATCAAACTCAACGTCGATAGTAAAAGAATTAAAGCGAGTTTGTGAAAGAAATAGTATACAACTGTTTGAGCAGGGACTATCAAGATTATCGGATATTCCACAAGCACTTAGCAGCTTACTGTATAGTGTAGATGCAGTTTTTATAAGTAACGACAATTTAGCCTTAAGCGGAATAACAAGCATCGTTTCTATTTGTAATCAGAGAAAAATCCCCGTTTACGTAAGCGATACAGACCAGGTTAAAAACGGCTGTATAGCCTCACTCGGCCCTAACCAATATGATATCGGTATACAAACTGGGAAAATCATCGAACAAATAATAAATGGAAAGGATATTAATCTAATTCCCATAAGTTATCCAGATGTATGCGAAATTCACATAAATCTAAAAGCGGCAAGATCTCTTAACATTGAAATTCCAGAAGAAGTGCTAAAACAGGCAAAAATGCTATATGACTAGGAAGTATGGATGTTGAATATTCAGGAGATTGTTACAAGTTCTGAAATTGGCCTGATATACGGAATTATGGCTATCGGCATATATCTAACTTTCAGAACGTTAAACTTTCCGGATCTCACCTGCGATGGAAGTTTTGTCTTTGGAGCAATTGTATCGTCACTAATGATAAAGTTGGGATGTGGCCCGTATATAGCGTTGATTTTATCGATGATAGCCGGTGGAGTGGCTGGGTTATGTACTGGTATTTTGAACGTATGTTTTAAAATTGAAGATCTTCTTTCAGGGATCATCGTCGCGTTTATGTTATATTCCGTCAATCTCAGAATTTTAGGAATGAACCCAAGCATCATTCTATCCGATCAATTAACTATTTTTACCAACAATGTATCGTCGTTACAAATCTTGATGATCGTTTTTTTGATTGTGCTTGCATTATCATATATGTTGAATACCGACATTGGTCTTGCTCTAAGGGCAACTGGTCAAAACAAGTTGTTTACCTCCTCATGCGGAGTAAATGCAAATCTAATGGTTATATTTGGTTTAATGTTGAGTAATGCGCTCATCGGCTTTTCTGGCGCCGTTTTCTCACAATATCAAGGTTTTTGCGATGTTTCCCAAGGGGTTGGGAGCTTAGTTATAGGCTTGGCATCAGTAATCATAGGGGAAAGCATCGTAAAATTTAGAAACGTCACTTGGGCCGTAATAGCTTGTATTATTGGCTCTGTTATATATAGAATCTTTGTAGGTTTTGCTATTCATAGTGATGTCTTAGGATTAAAAACTCAGGATCTAAATCTCGTTACTGGAATAATGATAATAGCAATGATGGTAAAGAAAAAATGTTGCAGATGATAGATATAAGCGTTCGAAGTATTTTGACCAACTTAAATTTAACTATTAACAAAAATGAGTTCGTGTTGATTATGGGGGAAAACGGTAGTGGAAAGACGACACTTTTTAATACAATTTCTGGGTATATAAGATCCGAAAGTGGTAACATTATAATGGACGGGATGGACATTACCAATTTCCCTCAACATATTCGCGCTTCGCTAATTTCAAATGTTTTTCAGGATCCTAAATCTGGCACTATAGCAAACATGACAATTAGAGAAAATTTCAATATGTCCTATATGCGCGGAAAACGGAGAAAGCTTAATCTAAGCAACTCCGTTGAACGTGATGCATTATATAAAGAGAGATTAAAAATCTTAAACATGAATTTAGAAAATCGTTTAGGTGAGTATGTGGGGAATCTGTCAGGAGGACAAAGGCAAGCTTTAAGTATAGTAATGTCGATGATTTCGGATTCTAAGTTGTTGCTTCTTGACGAAATAACCGCCGCACTTGATCAAAGAGCATCAGATAATATCCTTCAGCTTGTGAAGAAATCGATTAAAATGAAAAAAAAGACTTGCATTATGATAACGCATGATGCAAAACATTTATCTCTAGTTGGGGACAGGTTGTTCATTTTACAAAATGGAAATTTAAAAGAGGCCAACAGCCATAATGTCTAAAATACGGAAAATTTATAAGATGCGAAAATGGCGATTGTAAAAAATCCAAAAGAGCTTTGTTATAGAGAATACATTGGGAAATTTAGAGTTCTCTGCCTTGATTATGGTGATGAAAGAATCGGGATTGCACTTTCCGATTTAAACTGGATAATTGCTTCTCCTATAAAAGTCCTTAAAAGTCACGGAGTATATCCGGGAATATTTCAGCTAATTGCTGAACACTCCGTTGGGATCATAGTTGTTGGTGCCCCAAAATCATTAAGTGGTGGAAGTTTTGGAAAACAATTTATAAAGGTTGGAAAATTTACGGAAAAATTGGATGAATTAATATCTGAAAAAAATATAGATGTTTGCATTGTCTATTGGGATGAAAGATTGAGCACCGTTGCAGCAAACAGATTTCTCAGTGAATCCGAACTATCACCTTTAAAAAAAAAGAAAAGTATAGATAAAGTCGCTGCTAGTTTTATTTTACAAGGGTTTTTAGATTATATGAATTTCAATTCCTAACGTTGTACAAAAATCATAATGTTCCACGTGGAACATTTATAGAAAGCTTATTAAGGCGTCTTAGTTAAACATGAATACTGCATGAGTTCTTTTTGTAACTTTGGATTGATATTTTAGTTACGCAAAAAGCCTATTCTTAAAGGAAGAAGAAGGAGCCAATTGAAAGTTAACAGCTGTGCTTTTACAGGAGGTATTTCTTTACAGCACTTTATGATTTAGGAAATCAACCAGCTCCTACTTAGAAATTTACCATGTCATTTTCAGCTTTTAAAGTAAAATACTACAAACACGGCAGCCATTTTTAAAAATCAAAATTACCAAGTAATATTTACTCAAATTAGTTGATTTTTTTGCGAAATAATATATAATCCCCGGCCATTCAGAAGTATGGTGGTATTCGATTGTTGCAAAAAAGGAGTAGTGTAATTGGAACGATTGAGGTCTAAAGAGTTTGAAAAAATTATAAAAATTTGAACCTCTCAGTGTTCCTCTTTCAACCACATTCTGATGCGGTTACTGTATCGAGTTCCGCAGGGACCGAGGAGAGGTCAGCTGTCGGTTTTCCCTCGTATAAATGAAGTATATGACGACACTGTCTAAGGATATTGTTCACAGCGGGATAAACTGCTATCATTAGACTAGTTTTTGTGTCTTCTGAAGAAAATATGTCATTGAAGAATCTTAGAAATGCAGCAGATGGAATCTTTATAAAGATAATATTTGGGGCTGTTATACTCAGCTTTTCCCTTTTTGGAGTTGTGGATGTTGTAAGAAATTACTTTGAATCAAAATCTGTTTTCAAAGTAAATGGCATAGGACTAGCGGCTCCACAATTTCTAAAATTATACTCCCAGGAAAAACAAAGGATAAGAAACATCATTTCCAGACCTCTTTCGGAAATGGAAATGGAAAATTTAAATATAAAAGAAAATCTCCTAGAGAAGCTTGTTAATTCTGCGCTTATAGATGCAGGTCTTTTAAAATTTAAAATTGTAGTTCCCCAAAAAAGTATTTCCAGGGTTGTTTATTCTTTACCAAAATTTCAAACTAACGGAAAATTCGATAGAAGACTTTATGAAATGGGGTTAAGGCAAGGCGAAATAAATGAGACCGAGCTTTTAAAACAGATAAAGAATATCATCGCTCAAACTCAGTTGATTCACCCTATAATGGCAGGATATAAACTTCCAAACTTTATCAAGGAATGTATTATCAAAGAGTTCGATTCGGAAAGCACAATTCTTATTTCGAGGTTAAATCTAAGCTCGGTGAAATACGATGAAAACGTGTTCGATAACGAACTAAAACAGCATTATGATAACGACAGTCAAAAATATCAAAGGCCAGAAACTAGAGATGTTTCACTTCTTGTTATCGATTACAGAAATCTCCTCAGTTCTATGAAAATTGATGAACATGAGATTAAGCAGCATTATGAAGCGAATAAGGACGCGTACAAACCGGAAGAGATGCGCACTTTTGAAAAATTCGTTTTTGAAAAAAAAGATTTTGCCGATAAGGCCTGGGAAATGTTGAATCGGGATACCCCATTGTCAGTCGTAACTAAAAAGTTATCGCCTATTGTCAGTACCATAGAAAAAACCCATTCTTTCGATTTTCCAAAAGAAATCGGGGATGAGCTCTTTAAGTTGCTGCCTCAAAAAACTTCTAGAGTCTATCAAAGTGAAGGGAAATATTATCTATATCGACTCACCAAGATAGAAAAATCTAAGCAAAAAACGGAACAAGAAATAAGGGAAGAAATTCGTAAAGAACTACAGGAAGATAAGTTGAATTCACCAGAGTTTTATTTGAAAATAAAGGACATTAAAAACAAAATAGATGACGGATTCGGATCAGGAAGTTCCGTTGAAGAGATTGCAAAAGAGACGGGGGCAAGGGTTATCACTTTGTCAAAATTGCAACAGAGTTCATCCGAAAGCTCTAAACTTAACGATATAGTTCCAGATGCCGATACAAGAGCGGAGGTTTTAGATGCAATATTTGCAACTGAAGAACAGCAGGCGAGTCAAACTATTGATTCAAGAGAGGCTGATACGGTTTCATATGTTGTTTTTGTAGACGCTATACAAAAAACACAAGTGCCTCCTTTTGAAGAGATTAAAGAGCAGGTAAAGAGGGATTATATTGCTAAAGGAAAAAACAAAAAAATAATAGAACGCATAAATGAAGTGATAAACAAAGGTAAGGAAGCGGCAAATGAATTGAAGAAGATGGGAGATTTTAAAAAATTTGCGTGCTCTCAAAAAGATTTAATATTAAATAAGGATAATAGCAATGTTGAGAAAATTTTAAAAGAAATTCCAAACTCAAATGTTGTTTTTGACGTCATTTCTAAGCTAAAAGAGGGGGAAGCTACCTATTACAAAGTTAAAGATGGGGAATACATAATCGTTGCGATTGACAATGTTAAAAAGAGTCAGGGTTCGTCTCCGGAGTTTGTGAGTACTATATCTCGACACATCGATGATGGGACGGAAAGAGAGGTTCTTCTGCTTCTTTTAAAAGAATTCAGAAATAACTTCAAAGTTGATATTGATTACAAATTCATAGATGAGATAGTAAAAAATGAAAACCACGAAATTGATTAAAAAGTTTTTGCTGCCCAAGCTGCCTCAAACATAATGTTCCACGTGGAACAATCGCTTTAAAAGGTTGAACAATCAGGCCGGGCTCAAGCATAAAATGAATTCTTCATGGCCCCTCCTGAATAGGCAGTAAACCATGCTCCAATGATTTTTGTATTTCTTTTTATAATGCTTTAGACAAGATATATAGCAATGCAGAAAGAACTACACAAACCATTTAAGCATGGGTTACTGCATATTCAGGCTGAGGCGTAGTAGGAGTCTTAGTTATTAGAAATAACTAACTCTGTTGTTGTAGCCAAGTCAAGGAGCTCCCCCTATGGAGTATATTATGAGAGTTCAAGGGCCTCTCTTTTTTCTTAAACTATATGAAGGTATACACAAGGCGAAATGAACTTGCGCCACTCTATTCCTCATGCTATCCTGAACGAAGGCGTTTTTAAATACGGATGGGGGCGATGAGAAGAGTATCGATTGCTTTGTATGTGGTTTTTTGCCTTATCTGTGGTGCTTTTGCTACGGAGGAGGTAAAATCGGATGCGGCGGATGTTGCAATTTCTGATTCGGCAGATAGTGGAGAAAATTCTTCTGAATCCTCTTCGAGTGCGGTTGTTGATGTATCCGGTTTTTATGGTGGGCTAGATCTTGGAACTGAGTTCACTGGCTTAAAAACGCATATGTCAGATTCAAAAGTATATAACAGTAAGACCAAATCTGGTTTTTTAGCTGATGTTTTTACTGGATACAATGTTCGCTTTGGGCGATTTATACTAGGGCTTGAGGGGTTTATAGGACTTATGACTGCAACGCCAACGATAAATTCAGATAACAAAAAATTTAGTTTGCGAAAAAAGTATACTTTTGGAATTGCGCCTAAAATTGGCTGTAATATATTTAACAATATAAGCGGATACATAAACTTTGGGGCTTTAACTACAAAATACAAAGCTAGAGGTTTAAACGAAAGGGCTAATCCAGTTAAGACATCTTTGTTCATAGGGCTTGGTCTTGAACGTTCGTTCAATGATCTATTTGTTAGAGGAGAAATCAGTAGAATCTTTAAAAAAAGTGTATCTAAACTCAACAATGTCAATTTATCCACTAGTTCGTATACGTTTAAAATCGGCGGCGGATATAGGTTTTAAGTCGTAATGCCAATAGCAGTTTGTGGAGCTCTTTGTAAGTGCTCGTGTGGAGCGACCCCATCTTCGTTGGTTGTTATTCCTAGGTCGGCTGTGTTTGCTTGCGGAATGCCAGTCGCATCGATAATGGATTTTGTTCCCATGATAAATGTAATATCTTTCGGAATGTGTATGACCATAGCGAATCCAGTAGTAGCGAGCGCTACCGCAGCAGCGACAGCCGCAGCTCTTGGCGTTTTCACCTTTACTCCTATGCCTTGTGTTCCTTCTATCTCCACCCCGTGGGTTCCGACAAAACCAAATGTTTTGTTGTCAACCGGACCAGTCGTTTCTGGAGGGGATGTTTGTATGTGTATGTGGGGAGGGAGCATAAGTGTGACCATTCCAGGACAATTCTCTGTTCTGTGAACAAAAAAGAAAAATATAACAATAACACCAAGCCTGAATAGGCAGTAACCCATGCTTAAATGCTCTGAGCACTCCATACTAAACTTGAACCATTCGGCTGGCATCAGATACAAGCGCTCATTATTCAGCTATAACAAAAAACGCGAAACTATACCTAAATTAGTTGACAGGAGCCTAAGGAGAAGTTATAATGATATCTATGATATACGATATAAAATACAGACAAAGAGTAGTTGACTTCTTGAGAGAAGGTCACACTCAAAATGAGGTGAAGGCTATCTTTAGAACAAGCATAGTTGCAGGGAAGAATATAGAAAAAGGGAGAGTAATAGTTATGGATAATGCAAGATTTCATAGGAGGAAGGAACTTGAGAAGTTGGCAAAGGATG
>JAIRYO010000025.1 GCA_031267725.1 Holosporales bacterium
CCTCTAAGTAATATACAGAGATTGCTATATATCATGCTTAAAGCATTATAAAAAGAAATACAAAAATCATTGGGGCATGGTTTACGGTCTACTCAGACTGGGCCGCCTGAGTCATGTTACGTTTGAGGCTGGCCGAGTGATTCAAGCTTTTAAAACTGTTGTTCCAGATGGAGCATCTGCATTTGGGGCCGGGCGGATGGTCCGGGCTTCAAGGCATTTGTGGAACATTTATGTTTGCGGTCGACTGGGGGGTTCACTCAGCTACAACAATCTAAGAGTTAGTTTCTTTCTAACTCCTGCATGAGCCAGCTTGAATAGGGAGTAACCTATGCCCCAATGATTTTTGTATTTCTTTTATGATGCTTTAAGCGCGGTACATATGGATATTCATTCTCCATATCTTTTGTTGTAGTTGACTAAGGTAAGAGGAGGGATGCCTCACTATTGAGTTTGAGTTTTTTAGAGAAGGGAAAATTTGAAAACTTTGCGAGAGGAGCTCAATTAATTGCCATTATTTTTGACAATTGCTAATTTTACGGGAGAGTAGCTTTTTCTATGATATCTACATGGTCCAAGCTCCATTAATTTATCGATGTGCAATTTTGTTCCATACCCAACATGCTTATCAAATCCATATTGCGGAAATTCATCATGAACCTTTTTCATAATTCTATCACGGGTTACCTTTGCGATTATTGATGCGGTCGCAATTGAAAAACTTTTTTGATCGCCTTTTACAACGGGAACCGATTGGCATTTTGGAATTATCACATTTTTTATTCCGTCTATTAGGCACAATGTTGGATTTTGCAATTTTAACGATTCAATTACGCCGTGTTTCCACGCCGCTGAAAGCCCTAACTTATCTATAACTTCGTTATCTATCACGGAAATCCCATACTCTATATGAAGCGTGTTTGTTATAACCTCAAACAACCATTCTCTTTTCTTTTTCGTAAGTTTTTTGGAATCGTTTATATTCTCTAATAACTCATCTGATAGATTTTGGTCTTTAATGATGCAGGATGCAAAAACGATTGGGCCCGCAAGTGGCCCCAGACCAGCTTCATCTATTCCATATATCCTCTCCCCCTTATACAAATTCTCGATTTTAAAATCTGGCATTATGAAGCCTTTCGGAAAGCTCCAAAAATTTTATTGGAGATATATTTTCAGGACGGGAAGTCTGGCGTATATCGCAAAGCTCTAAAACCTTTTTAACGTCTGTATTATAAAATTTTTTTAATATGGAATAGATTGTTTTTCTCCTATGCTGAAAACAAGATGCCGTTAATGCTTCTAGCAGATTTAGGTTTTTTATCTTTTCTTTTTTGGGAATTAGTTTTACGACGGTTGACATAACTTTTGGTTTTGGAAAAAACGCAGTATTTGATACGTCAAAAAGTCTTTCTGTTTTACAAAAAAGCTGAGAAATCACGCTTAACCTTCCATACTCCTTTGTACTGGTCTTTGCACAGATTCTATCGGCCACTTCTTTTTGAAACATTAGGACCATACTATCTATTCGGGAAAGATCGGATAACCAGTTAATAAGCAATTTGGTAGCAACATTATATGGGAGGTTCGATATTATAGCGATATTTCTTTCAGTCAAGCTTTGCGGTTTTATTTTAAGAGCGTCCTCATATATGAATTTTAAATTTTCGCTAGAGTTTTGTATGAGATTATCGTAAATCGGCTTTAATGTTTTATCCTTCTCTATGCAATAAATGCTGCCATCTTTTATAATCTTCAGTATCTCCCTCGTTAGTCCACAAGGACCCGGGCCTATTTCAACAACATCGAGATTTTCAATAGGTAAGGCGCAGAGGACAATTTTTTTTAGAAGAGAGGGATCGCACAGGAAGTGCTGACCAAGAGATTTTGCATTCCATTTATCTTTAAGTAATCCATACTTTTTTATGACTCCAGCGATCGTTAACTTAAGATCATCAGCCATAGGCTAACGCAAAAAACAGTCTGATGATGAGTGCTTTAGCGAAATGCAAACAAAGAAAAACCACAAATGGAGAAAAATCAAAAACGCCGATAGATGGCAAAATTCTCCTTATCATAGATAAAATCGGCTCAATCTTACTTACTAAAAAAGCGTAAATTTTAAAGAACAATCCGTTACGATCTTTTATTGCGCCAAAAAACACAAACCACCCGAGGATAATGTATCCCATGAGTAAATATTCAAGAAAACTAATAACACCTATTATTATCTCTGTAAGCGCGATTATTATGAACATTTTGTCTTTTCCAAATTAGTACGTTTTTAATAAAATCGATCCCCGCTTTTTTGCTTCTGATAGTGCCTTTCCGGTTCCTAAAACAACGCAGTATAAAGGATTTTCTGCAACTTTGGTGGTTACGCCGGTTACGTGAGAAACAATAGTATCCAGGTTTGCTAGAAGACTCCCCCCTCCAGTTAAAGTTATTCCAGTATCTATAATGTCTGCAATCAATTCTGGAGGGGTTTTTTCAAGCGCCTCTTTGATGCCATTTGCGATCATCGTTACAGAATCCATCAGTGCTTCAGAAATATGCTTTTGATTGACTTCCACATCACGAGGATTTCCATCAAGTAAGCTTCTACCTTTTATCAAAGCCTTTACATCCTTACTCGACTGTGTACAGATTGCGGATCCTATTTCTTTTTTAATTTTTTCCGCACTAGAGTCTCCGATGAGTAAATTAAAGTTCTTTTTCACATAAGAGACTATTTCCTCATCCATCCTATCTCCTCCAACCCTGATCGATGATGCATACACTATTCCTCCAAGTGAAACAACCGCAACCTCCGTTGTTCCACCTCCAATATCTGCGACAATCGATCCCACTGGTTCCGTGATTGGTAAACCTGCTCCAATTGCCGCAGCCATAGGCTCTTCTATCAAATAAACCTCTCTTGCTCCAGCTCCCTCCGCAGATTCCTGAATTGCTCTTCTTTCAACCGCAGTTGCCCCATATGGAACGCAGATGACTATTTTAGGAGAAGTGAAAATTCCCCTGTTGTGAACTCGCTTTATGAAATACTTTATCATTTCCTCAGCGATTTCAAAATCTGCTATAACCCCATCTCGAAGTGGGCGAATAGCTTGAATGTGTCCCGGAGTCTTTCCAAGCATCTGTTTTGCTTCATTTCCGACCGCTAGAACCTCAACTTTGTTACTGATGTTCGTAACGGCAACGACCGATGGTTCATTCAAAACGATCCCCTTACCGCTCACGTAAACAAGCGTATTCGCCGTTCCAAGATCTATAGCCATGTCAGTTGAAAAAATTCCCGATAAACGACTGAACACCAGGTACACCTAAAAACTAATTATTCATGTTAAAGGATTATAGTCTAGTAAGTTTTTAAATTCTATAAGGTTTTAATAACAAGGCTTCGCAGTTCAGGGAGGGGTAATTCTATTATTGAATTAGTATAATATAAAATATTTATTAATTTTAAAAACAATGACTCCTGCCTGCCCCAGTCTGAATAGACCGTAAACCATGCCCCAATGATTTTTGTATTTTTTTACAATGCTTTAAACGGGATATATAGCACTCTCTTCACCCTTTCCTATTAAAGCTTGAGAATCACCCGGCCAGCCTCAAACATAACATGAATTCGGCGGCCAAGTCTGAATAGACCGTAAAC
>JAIRYO010000030.1 GCA_031267725.1 Holosporales bacterium
TAGCAGAAACGCTTTGATGTAAAGATCATCAAAAAAATCCAGAAAGGGCTTGATATTTGAGGCAATTGTCTTTATATATATAGTATATTCAAGGAGACAAAAAATGAAAGAGAACTATAGGGCTAGAAACTGCGAAGAATTTGTAATGCCAGTTTTAATGTCATTAGGATTTTACGATAAAAAGTCCAAAAAGGCAAAAGAAATAGAAAACGAAGTGTGCGAGATTTTGGAAATTACCGACGAAGAGAGACTCGCTTACTTTGACGCAACGCCGGAAATAAGGATACTGCGTTCAAAACTCGACTGGACTCTCTACAAAATGTGGAAAAACGGCTTGATTGAGAGAAAAAGTATCGGAGTTTATTGCATTATGAACCAGGGAGAAAAAATGCTGCTCAATTACTAAACGATTCCTAAAGCAGAATAAATGATGTCCATGTGGAAACTGCTGGCCAATGGCAAAACCTGAAGAAATAGCCGTTGAAAGACGCTATCTCACGCTCATAGAATTCTGCTGACTTTCCTCAATCTCTCCACGATACATGAGGACTTTTGTTCCTCTGAGCAGCCGGTTCCCGAGCACAAAACGTGGCTATCATGAAACATGTATGCGACTGAAACTCTCGTCATCAAGGATCAGTGACAAACCCATTCCCGTTGGTTTGGGGAGAACAGGCGATAATGTGATTTTTGACGAAAATTTTATATAATTAACCCAATATTAAAAATTAACCATTATCATGATAGAAGGATGGAAATTCGCCATTATATCATGTATACTTACGGTAGGTATACTGATGGAGGTTATTATGAAAAAAATACTGTATTTATCCGTAGCTGTGATTGGAGTGTCCGGAATTTGCGAAGGAATGTTAGAAAATAGTAGCCCATACATTACTTTTCATAAGAAAAGTGGTGCACTTACTGAAGCAAAAATGGCCGATGTTAATTCTACAATATTTGGAGACATGTCACCGCAATCATTGGAAATGATAAAACGTATTACACAATTGTATATAAGTTATGTAGAATCTACATCAGTTACAAGTCATGATAAAGATGATGAATTTACTGCTGATGACGCGTTTTTCGCTGTTAATGGAGTTAAGATGCAATTAAAAAGTGCTATATCTTCTAATCCGAGCGACAGGGAAAAATTACTAGATGATGCCATTAGCTCACTTAACAGTATTAAAGAGCGTGGATACTACAACGTTTTAGGCTTAAAATATTGCTGGGCTATACTGTGCATTCATTTTAAGAATAGAGCAGTATCCGTTGGTTTTAAAGAAGCGGTAGTCGGAAATGTTGAAGAATATGGACTGCAGCTAATGTCTATAGCAGCCAAAAGTAAATCACTTGGAGGAGATGATGATTCTGAAGCGGCAAGTTACTTACAATACTATAAGAAATAGTTTTCTTTTTGTCCTTTTATATTTGTTCTTTACACCACTTCTATTAAGTGCGATGCATGTTGGGCGTTGGGTAGATCTTGATGATGTTGACCATGCATTGGTAGCTGCCTATTCTCAGGCTCCAGAGTTATCTGTAGATGCAGGTGTGGGAAAAACCACAGTGGTTGTTAATGATGCTATTTCTCATCACATGGTTGTTATAGCAAGTGGAATGTTTCCATTTTCGACTATGCCAAATTCGCAAATTAGAGAGCTTATAGACTATATTGACGAGAATGCTTTAGTAGCCAAGGAGCTGAATGTCATTTTATCTTTTTTGTCTCAAATACAAGCACGCCCTAACTCAAACCCTTCTGAAGAAGTTAAGAGATTGTCGAGTTCGGTATTGATGAAGATAATGCACGATATACCGACTGTATTAGAAGGAACAGGAATAGACACTGGTGCTGAAAGCGACTTTATGAAAAAATTAAACACAATGGCTGGAGATGGAAAGAAACGAGGGCTTGCCATGTATCTGCCTCTAGTAAAAACCAAACTGTTGGAATATTACAAGGGATATATACTTCATCTGAAAGAATATTTTGAAGCCTTACAACATCATCACATAGTAAACGATGGAAGTGTAGCATTTGCACAAACAGCAATTGGGAAATTAACAGAAGTTGCTGAGATAATGAATCACACAGAGCCGGTTCACTTTTCAGATGCTGTTGCCGCATTTCAGTCGGTTGCAAGATTTCAAGACAATGCTCATAAGTTAGTGCATTCTGAAGATATTTTGCTATATTGTGTAACAAGTGAAGTTATTGGCCTTAGTGATGTAGGAGTGCGATTTTTTACAAAGTATGATATGTGCGAAATTTGTGAAGATATCGTATGGAATTATGCACACAGAGGCGATTCTCCGTTTGTCGTTTTATCCAGAGAACCTTATCCACCAAACTCGAGGGAGCGAAATAATACTGGTGAAGCAATTATGCTTAAACTTGCTATTTGATTTTGTGGAAATTATAACAGAATATCGAGAGTTTTCAAATATGGATAGTTTTGCGTTTTTTACTAAAAAGTAGGATATCAAAAATGTCTGAAAATCAGTCGATCTCAAAAAGAAATTTTCGGTTTTTTGTTAAAAACTATCTATATCTGAAAACTCTCCCTTTCTTTATTTCATTTTCAATTAAAAAAATGAGACCACCTATTTTATGTTTTTTTAATCCCATCAAAAGACACTTAAAGTAAGAAAATAGGGGGGTGAACAGTACAGATAAACTATACCAAATCCCATTTTAGCTATCTAAATGATACGCTGATTTGCAGGGCACATAGCCCTCAGTTCTGGTAATTTGCAATAAGACTTAGTATTAGTTTGAAAATACGTGGCTATTATGCGGGGAAAAGCAGTGTTGTTGCAGTTTATAGAGAAGAACTTTCAGAGTAGTTCGTCTATAACAATTTTCTCAAAAAGCGAAACCACTGCGTTACAGATTCGTCAAGACATCCGCCTGTGCGTAGAATTCTCCGCGACAGAAAAACGGAGATTTTGAGGAACGTCAGAAATCGTCTCAGAATCAGCTTTTTACAGCGGAGCTGTTTGTTTATAATTTCATTTTTCTGCTTTAAGTGACATAACCCTAGTGCGCGGATTGAAAATGCATAACCAATTGTAATTGAAGGAAATATAGCATTATCGATGTTGGAGACCAAGTTCTGTTTTAGGTGACGTTAGCTCCACCAGTTTCAATGGAAAATTTTACAGAAAATATTTTTATTCTGATTGGACATATGCGCGAGGAACGCGCTGTATCAGAGACTCTACGAGCTATCATGCTAACGCAAAACGACAAAGAACTCCGCATATCTGTTCTCCAAACTGTCCGATCTTCCCAAAATTCTCCGATTTATCTCCAAACCAGGGGTCACGGAGATTTTTGGCAACTCCGCTACGAGAGCTAATACAGAGACAATTACGGACATTCCTCAAAACTGTCGTTTTCATGTTGCGGAGAATTCTGTAGCTGAGCGGACGTCTCAAAAAAAAGAACTTGGTTTTCTTCATCGATAATGGAATATTTTCTTTAATTACAACAGGTTATGTGCCTTCAATCTGTGTGCGAGGCCTCTGTCACTTAAGACAAGAACAATGAAACTATTCTCCATTTTTATTAACTATTTTATCGCGCAATATCAATGAGTTACAAAATTTCGTTAACCTTCGGAATCGCTTGCCTAAGCAACAGGTAAAGATAACGAAACTACCAAAGCGTTGTAAATCATTGCTCTCATAATTTTCTCACTTTTTATTTTTTGTTTGTAATTTATACACAATTATATGTTTTTAAAGATTCATTATGTCGGACACAACGTGCCGCAAGGTAAAAAAATAGATTTGGAGATTAGAGAGTAATCTATCAAAAAAGGTTGTATTTTTACTGTATTCAAATGATTTCCTAACGTCATTTTAAATTCACGAAAATTACCAAAAACAGCTCAAATTTAAGGGAAATTTAGTTCAATAAAAACTACACGACCTATATGAACATGCAATTTCAAATTGGTGTTTCTGGCTTGACGCGTCGCTATAATGTGTGTATGTTCTAGCTCATTGTTAATGTATTTTTGTAAAAGTGAAATAAGAAAGTGTCGAAAACAAAAATTTCCACGAAAACTTCGTGTATTCTATGGGGAAAGTCAGCAGGAAGATGCGCAAAATGCAATAAAATATTGTACACGGATTCTAATACATTGAAATCGCTGAATTTAGCCGATATTGCTCATAATATTGCCGATAATCCCGGAGGATCACGTGGAGATAAAGAAAAATCAGGAAAACTCGCGAACGACATTTTTAATCTGTTATTGTTGTGCAAAGAGTGTCACAAAGAAATTGATGATGATCCAATAAGTTATACTGTAGAAAAGCTTCATGAAATAAAATCGTCTCACGAGCGTGATATCGAATTTTTAACCAGTTTTGTTAATTCCAGGAAGAGTCATATCATAACTTATGTTTGTAACATATCTTATCAACGTAATCCGGTAGATTTGGAACAAGCGGCTAATGCATTGTTCAAAAATGGTTATCGTCCGGCAACTACGAACGGCATCGATTTAAGTTTAAGTGGAAGCGCTATTACAGATAGAGATGAAAAATTTTGGCAGAACGAGAAGACTAATTTAGTCTCAACATTTAATCGTGATATTAGAGATAGAATTACAAAGACAGGTGATATAAAGCACGTTTCTTTATTCGCACTTGCTCCTATTCCATTACTTATAAAACTTGGCACACTGTTTACCGATAAAATACCTGTCGAAGTATATCAAAAACATCGCGAGCCGGACACTTGGGAATGGCTGAATGTTCAGAAAATTGAATACAAATTGGAGAAGTTAAGGAATACCGGATCAAATATTGCGCTAATATTATCGCTTAGCGGGCAAATTTCATGCGACGACGTAAAACGAATCTTAGGCGATGATGTTTCAATTTGGGAAATCAATATTGATAATCCGAACAACGACTTCATAAAATCCAAACAGCATGTAGATGGTTTTCGTCTCATTATAAGAAAAGCATTTAACGAAATAAAAAAATGCCATGGCGCAGATGAACCGATAAGTGTATTTCCAGCGATACCGATCTCTGCAGCTATTGAGGTCGGAAGAGTTTGGATGCCGAAGGCGGATTTGCCGTTAATAATATATGACCGCAATCGCGATGCAAATCTTAAGTTCATGAAAGCGCTTACTATAGGAGGAGAAACGTAGCATGGGAAAAATAGATGATCTTTTAAAGGCGAACATAAACATAACACAGGAAATGGAAGAGCAAGCTCGCGGCATTTACAAAGAAGTGTCTGATTTTTTACACAACGAGTTATGCGATTATAATCCTGATATATTTCCGCAAGGTTCTTTTAATCTTGGAACAATCATAAAACCAATAAAAGGCGATGAATTTGATTTGGATTTTGTGTGTGTTCTTAAAAATATATATGAAACAACGCCGTCCGCTCTGAAAAAAACTGTTGGCGACGTATTGAAAAAGAAATATAAAGGCGAACGGCTTTCGGAAAAAAATCGTTGTTGGCAATTGCATTTTCAAAGCTTTCACGTTGACGTATTGCCAGCTGTTCCTGCAACGAAGTTTGATTTATATAGCGAACTATCTGATAATTGGAAAAAAGCTCCGTTACTTATTCCCGATAAAGAATTAAAAGATTGGAAGGACACAAATCCGCTTGGCTATGCAGAATGGTTCAGAGAAAGAGTATATCAAAACGCCCATTAAAGTTTGAAGAGCAACGGAGTACGGTTTGAAATTTGAGGATTTTTCAAGCAGGAGTTGTGAAGGAAAGGGTTGAAAAGAGTCAAATGAAGAAGTTAAT
>JAIRYO010000033.1 GCA_031267725.1 Holosporales bacterium
ACTAATTTGGTATATAAAATGTTCCACGCGGAACAATTGGTTTAAAAAAAGTTTTCCAAAATTAACGGAATGTTAAACTTTTTGTGATATGCTAAGCTTGTGCTTGCAAAACGAGAGAACAACTCAGGTGTTGCGGCCAGACCCGACCGGAGGTCCCCCAGTGGTGGGTGGGGGCTAGGGATGGAATATATAGAGTATCACAAAAAGCTTAATAAAACGTTAATTCAGAGGAGCTTTTTAAAAGACATATAGGAAGTAGTTTAATTATAGTAGGCCTGCCTAGATTCTACTTGACTTTTGAAGGGAATTTTTCAGACTCGTTACAAATATAAAATGTTCCATCTGGAACAACAGTTTTAAAACCTTGCCCCCCAGTCGGACTCAAACATAACATGACTCCGGCGGCCCAGCCTGAATAGGCAGTAAACCATGCTTAAATGATTTATGCATTTTTTCTATAATGTTTTAGACAAGATATATATAAGCAATCTCTTCACTCCTTAACATATATAACCAACCCCTTTAACTAATATTCTAAGATTGCTATATATCATGCTTAAAGCGTTATAAAAAGAAATACAAAAATCATTGGGGCATGCTTTACTGCCTATTCAGGCTGGGCCGCCGGATTCATGTTAAGATTTTAAACCAATTGTTCCACGTGGAACATTTATGTTTTATGAATAACTCTGAACCCTGCATGGTCCAGTCTAAATAGACCGTAAACCATGCTTAAATGATTTTTGTATTTTTTTTATAATTCTTTAGACAATATATATAATCAATCTCTTCACTTCTTACATATATTACCAACCCCTCTAAGTAATATTCAGAGATTGCTATATATCATGCTTAAAGCATTATAAAAAGAAATACATAAATCATTGGGATATGGTTTACGGTCTATCCAGGGGGAGCCGCCGGAGTCATGTTATGTTTGAGTTCGGCATTTTTATACTCTGTCGTCATGAATTTAGCAACCCTCGTTGCTATTCTTTGCTGTTGCCCCCCTTTTGATAGTGTCATCTCTTGATTACTACCAACAGCTTCAGAACTAATCAACACATTACACCACAATCTGCTTCTTGACGACATGTTCTAGCTTCTTATATGAAACTAGGGTTAGATAAGTATCTTTGTTGTGACTGAGTAAGCCCCCTCCCCTTTTCTCTCAAACCATATGAACGTATACAGTATCTAATTTTACTTATTTCAATTATAATATTCTGGTAGTTATGCTTTATTTTCGTTTTGTATGTCAAAAGAGGATTTGGTTGAGTTTAGTGGATCGGTTATGGAGGTTTTGCCAAACGCGATGTTTAGGGTAGAATTGGAAAATGGTCACAAAGTTTTGGCCCATACATCTGGAAAAATGAGAAAAAATAGGATAAGAATATTAGCTGGAGATAAAGTCAAAATTGAAATGACACCATATGATCTCGCAAAAGGAAGAATAATCTTTAGGGAAAAATAAGATGGATTTTTGTCTCGTTTCTGATTATGGCCCTGCTGGAGATCAAGAACGAGCAATAACTTTTTTGACCAATGGAATCCGCAATAAGGTTAGAGATCAAGTTCTTCTCGGTGTTACCGGCTCGGGAAAGACTTTCACAATGGCAAATGTCATCCAAAATTTAAAAAAAACAACGCTAATAATGACCCATAATAAAACTTTAGCGGCTCAAATTTTTTCTGAAATGAGCGCCTTTTTCCCAAACAACGCGGTTGAATATTTCGTTTCATATTATGATTATTACCAGCCAGAAGCATACGTTGCTCACTCTGATACGTATATAGAAAAAACCTCTTCAATCAACGAAGAGATAGATAGAATGAGACATTCGGCAACAAGGTCTCTCTTCGAAAGAAAGGATGTTATAATAGTAGCGAGCGTTTCTTGTATATACGGAATAGGCCCGATAGAAACCTATACGGATGCCATATTAAAACTAATTTCTGGAGCTCGTCTTTCTCCGCAAAAGCTATGTAGACAACTGGTGGATTTGCAGTATCAAAGGAACGATATTGAATTTAAGAGGGGGATTTTCAGGTTAATTGGGGATATAGTCGAAATTTTTCCCGCACACAAAGCCGATTCTTTCTGGAAGATCAGCTTTTTCGGAAACGAAATAGAATCCATAACTGAAGTTGAATTCCCATCCTTAAAAAAAGTTCGCGAACTTAGTGAAATAAAAATATTCTCCAATTCCCACTATGTTACATCAAATGAAACTATCAACCAAGTGATCATTAAGATACAACAAGATCTCCAGGTAAGGTTGAAGGAATTTGAAAAATCCGAAAAACTCGTTGAAAAACAGCGATTAGAACAAAAGGTTTTATTCGATATTGAAATGTTAAGATCGACCGGAACCTGCTCTGGAATAGAAAATTATTCGCGATACCTGACGGGAAGAAATCCTGGAGATCCACCGCCGACACTCTTTGAATATCTTCCAGATGATTCGGTATTAATCGTTGATGAAAGTCACGTAAGCATTCCTCAAATAAGAGGTATGTCTCTCGGGGATAGGGCTAGAAAACAAAATTTATCTGATTATGGTTTTAGATTGCCCTCGTGTATGGATAATCGGCCACTTGAATTTTGGGAGTGGGATACCCTTAGACCGCAAACGGTATTTTTATCCGCAACTCCGGGAGAATTTGAAATATCCAGAGCTGGAAAGGAAAATATAGTAGAGCAACTTATCAGGCCTACAGGCATTCTTGATCCAGTTTGCGAAGTGAGGCCAATAGAAAACCAAATTGACGACTTAATGATGGAGATAAGAAGCAATACCATAAACGGATTTAGGACTCTCATCACGACACTTACTAAAAAAATGGCAGAGCATTTAACGGAATACCTATCAGAAAATGGAATAAAAGTAACTTATATGCACTCTGACACGGATACTTTGGATAGAATAGAAATCATTAAATCTTTAAAGGTTGGGGAGTTTGATGTTTTAGTGGGGATCAACTTGCTTCGTGAAGGATTGGATATTCCGGAATGCGCACTAGTTGCCATATTGGATGCAGATAAGGAAGGATATCTAAGATCCAAGACCGCTCTAGTTCAAACAATTGGAAGAGCCGCTAGAAATATTGAAGGTAAAGTAATTTTATACGCTGATAAAGTAACAAAATCAATGAAGGAAGCCCTAGAAGAAACCGAGAGGCGTCGACAAATTCAAAATATTTTTAATTTGGAAAATAACATAATCCCTAAATCTGTTTCAAAAATCGTGATACCAAAAATAAAATCTGAAGAAGAAAAAATAGTTACGATAATGAATGGAAAAGATACAAAAAAGCAAATTGCTAAGCTCGAAAAAGAGATGAGAAAAGCCGCAGAAAACTTGTTATTCGAGGAGGCTGCAAAATATAGAGATCAGATAGAAAAGCTGAAAAACATGGCTCGTTGAAAAGTGGTGAATTTAGAAAAACACCTGAGTCTCTAATCTTTCTAAAAAAGTCTATTTCTTTAAATTATACCTCTTGTTAAATTTACTGACCTGTCCGGCCGTATCAACCAACCTTTGCCCCTGTCCGGTCCAAGCAGGATGCGTCAATGGATCGATATCCAGGTTAATAGAATCCCCCTCTTTTCCGAAAACGGATTTCGTCTCAAATTTCTCACCATTCGTCATTGTAACAAAAATCTTGTGATACTCTGGATGAACGCCTTTTTTCATAAAGTCACCAAAAAACTGTTTCATTTATACTAAAAACCCTGTACATTAATATATGTATCGCAATTTGCGATTGATATCAACAGATTTCTTTATCTAGTGACAATTTTCAAGTAATCGTAATTTAGGCATCGTTAATATTGAATAAAGGAAAGGCAGTATGAATCTTCAAGAGTTAAAATCTAAATCATTAAACAACCTGTTGGAATGCGCCATTGAGCACAATGTTGAAAATCCACATATTATGAGAAAACAAGATCTTGTTTTTTCGATATTAAAAAAAGTTTCAGAGGCAGATATTCCGATTTTCAGTATTGGCGTTCTGGAAGTTCTCCAAGATGGATTTGGCTTTTTAAGGTCTCCTGAATCGAATTATTTGCCTGGATCTGATGATGTTTATGTTGCCCCATCGTTTATTAAAAAACTCGGGTTAAAGACTGGTGATACTATCGAATGCCAAATAAAAGCACCCAAAGAATCAGAAAGATACTCAGCAGTTTTCAAAATACAAAAGGTTAATTTTGAAGATATCGAAAATATAAAAAGAAGAACTAATTTTGACAATCTAACTCCACTTTATCCGGATGAAATGCTAAGTTTAGAATTGGATCAATCTGGGAAAGACGGATTAACAGAACGTGTTATTGACCTCATAGTCCCAATTGGAAAAGGGCAAAGAGCCCTCATCGTTGCGCCTCCAAAAAGTGGCAAAACGGTTATGCTTCAAGCAATAGCCCAAGCTATTACTCAAAAATTTAAAGACGTGTATTTGATAGTTCTTCTTATTGACGAAAGGCCTGAAGAAGTTACTGACATGCAACGCTCGGTTTGCGGAGAAGTTGTCAGTTCAACTTTTGATGAACCTGCATCAAGACATGTTCAGGTTACAGAGATGGTCATCGAAAAAGCGAAGAGATTAATCGAACATAAAAAAGATGTCGTCATACTTCTTGATTCGATAACTAGACTTGCTAGGGCTTATAATGCAGTTGTTCCGTCTTCTGGTAAAATCTTAACTGGGGGGGTGGATTCGAATGCTCTCCAGCGTCCTAAAAGGTTTTTCGGGGCAGCGAGAAACATCGAGGAGGGAGGCTCTCTAACCATCATCGCAACCGCGCTCGTTGAAACAGGATCTCGAATGGATGACGTTATATTTGAGGAGTTTAAAGGGACGGGAAATTCTGAAATAGTTCTTGATAGAAAACTTTCGGATAAACGTGTTTTTCCAGCGATTGATATAAATAGATCAGGAACAAGAAAAGAAGAATTACTTATCAAAGATAAAAATAAGATATCAAAAATGTGGATCTTGAGACGGATATTAAATCCGATGGGAACTATAGAAGCAATGGAGTTTTTGATGGAGAAATTGAAATACTCCAAAACGAACGATGACTTTTTTAATTCAATGAATTCATGACTGTTTCGATATCTTGCAGTATGTCATAGCCTTACTACTCCCCGTTAATAAATTCGCTTATTCCCCCGATTAATTTATGGCTATTTAATTGCGCTTTCAAAGCAAATCATTGCGTTGGTTATTTCATCTTCATTTTCTGATTCTATCATGATTCTAGTGATCGGTTCTGTTCCTGATTTACGAAGTATAATCCTGCCTGGACCTTTTAAAATTTCTTTTTCAATTTTTGAAATACAACTTAAAACACTTTCACTGCGTAAATCCAAAAGTTTATTGAGGTTTTTGAACAGCTGAGGATATGGAGTGAACAGCTTTCGAATATCGCTCGACTTTATTTTTTCTTTCTGTATATAGGCCAAAATTTGCAGGGCGGAAACACATCCATCACCAGTTGAAGAATAGTCTATCGGAATGATATGCCCAGATTTTTCTCCACCTAGGTTTGCCCCAACCTCAATCATTTTTTCAACAACATATTTGTCTCCAACATCAGAGCGAATTAAATTCACATCAATCGAATTCAAATATTTCTCCATTCCAGAATTTGACATAGTTGTAGCAACAACACTATTTACGTGTAGCTTATTTGAATTTTTCCAATAAGTGGCTATCGCCGCTATGATGTAGTCTCCATCTAGGATCTCCCCCATCTCATCAACGATAATCAGCCTATCTGCATCACCATCAAGAGCTATCCCGATATCTGCACTGTTCTCAATAACCGTCTTTTGAAGCAAGCTTAGGTGTGTTGCTCCGCATTTATCATTTATGTTAAGCCCATTCGGCTCATCTCCTATTTTTAGGACCTCAGCACCAAGTTCCCAAAATATCTGAGAGGCAATCTTATATGCCGATCCGTTTGCAGTATCAACAACCACTTTTACCCCGGAAAGCTCCAAATTTTTGGGGAATGAACTTTTAACAAATTCGACATACCTCCCCGCTGAATCATCAAGTCTTTTCGCTTTTCCCATATGTTCAGTGGATGTTAACCTTTGCTCCGTATGAAATATCTCACTAATTCCCAATTCGTCGTTAAGAGATATTTTAAAGCCTTCAGAATTAAAAAATTTTATTCCGTTATCTTGATATAAATTGTGTGAAGCTGAAATGACAACTCCCAAGTCTGCGCGAAGAGATTTAGTCATGAAAGCTACTGCTGGAGTTGGAATGGGACTAAGCAACACGACATCAGCGCCGGCAGCTATAAAGCCAGAAGTCAATGCAGGTTCGAGCATATATCCAGAAAGCCTCGTATCTTTTCCGATAACAACGGTAAATTTGCTATTCACGAACTGATGCTCATTTAGAAGATAGTAATTAACGGCGGAAACCGCTAACCTCATCGCATTTTCAGGTGTTATATAGCCTTCGTTAGCCTTTCCTCTGACTCCGTCAGTTCCGAATATATTTTTCATTTAGGCTTTCCGTTGGAATCATTCGGAAGTCCACCAAATTTGAAATCATCCAAAGAATCATTATCGCTCTTTTTCTCTTCCAGTTCCTTTCCATCAAAAATGAGCTTAACCTCATCTCCTGTCAGGGTTTCTCTCTCAATCAACTTACTCGCAATTGCTTCAAGCTTATCTTTGTTATCAAGTACTAAATTCTTAACTTCTTTGTATGCGCTATCAACCAAGTATTTTATCTCGGAATCAATTATCTCAGATGTTTTTTGAGAAATTTGATCACTGGCTTCTAAATAGTATCCATCTGAATCGTAAAATGAACGAAAGCCTAATTTTCCACTCATTCCCCATTTGATAATCATACTCTTTGCTATTTTAGTTGCTTGCTTTATATCATGAGAAGCTCCAGTTGTTATGTTTTCTTCTCCAAAAAAAACTTCTTCAGCCGCCCGTCCCCCCATTGTCACCCTTATATTAGAAAGTAATTCTGTTTTAGAAACAGAAACTTTATCCTTCTCAGGAAGCCTTACAACCATTCCTAAAGCGCCTCCTCTCGGTATGATAGTAACTTTATGAATTGGATCACTTTGAGGAACAAGAAGAGCGACTAAAGCGTGACCAGATTCATGGTATGCAGTAAACTTTTTTTCTTCATCTGTCATACTCATCGATTTTCGCTCAGCTCCCATTATCACTTTATCCTTAGCTTTTTCAAAATCTTTCATTGCAACCGAAAGGTTATTTTCTTTCGCGGCTAAAAGAGCCGCTTCATTAACTAAATTAGCAAGTTCTGCCCCAGAGAATCCAGGGGTACCTCTAGCAATTGTTTTTAAATCGACATCTGGAGAAAGCGGGACGTTTTTAGAATGCACTTTTAAAATTTTTTCTCTCCCACTCATATCTGGATACTGAACGGTTATCCTTCTATCGAAACGTCCCGGACGAAGAAGTGCAGGATCAAGTATATCAGCTCTATTTGTTGCAGAAAGGACTATTACCCCTTGATTTTCTTCAAAACCATCCATTTCAACCAAAAGTTGATTAAGCGTTTGTTCCCTTTCGTCATTTCCTCCACGCATAGAATTATCACGTCGTCTTCCGACGGCATCGATCTCATCTATAAAAACTATACAAGGTGAATTTTTTTTTGCGTTTTCAAACACATCACGAACTCGACTCGCTCCAACTCCAACAAAGACTTCAACAAAATCTGATCCGGAAATACTAAAAAATGGAACATGAGCCTCCCCAGCAATTGCTCTTGCTAGTAGTGTTTTTCCGTTTCCAGGATCCCCAACAAGGAGCACCCCCTTAGGAATCTTCCCTCCTAGCTTTTGAAATTTTTGAGGGGCTTTTAAAAAATCGACAATTTCTTCCAATTCCTGTTTTGCCTCATCTATCCCTGCAACATCTTGAAATGTTACATTCACTTTTTTGGATTGGAACATTTTTGCTCTTCCTTTTCCAATTCCGAGAGTTCCTCCGCCTATCCCACCTTTTCCATTTCTCATTTGTCTGGAAGAATAAATCATGAGAGCGATGAGGATTAAGATAGGAAACCACTGAACAAGTAAAGAAATAAGATGCCCCCATCCAGACTCTCCTGAATCAACTTTAACCTCAACGTTATTTTCTAATAACCTGTCAACCAACTTTGAATCGTTTGGAGTGACAGTTGTAAAAACTCTCCCGTTAGAGAGCATACCAGCCATTTCAGAAGTTGAATTCCTAATTAAAACTTCACTAACTTCTCCCTTTGTAACCGCTTTCACAAATTTGGAATAAGGTAATTCTCTAGTTCCAGGGCCTAGAATATTTGGCCCAAATGGACCAACAGCTAAAAATAAAACACCGACCAAAATAATCCAGGCAATAATATTTCTTGTATTTTTATTCATTTAGGATAACGCAAGAGCAACCTCTGAAAACATGATAGATCTTAACATCCGAAAAATTCTTTTTCAAATTTATTCGCTCAAGTGTATACGTTCATATAGTTTGAGAGAAAGTAGATGTGGAATTACTTTTCGCCACGATTCCTGCCTGGCTCAGCCTGAATAGACCGTAAACCATGCTTAAATGATTTTTGTATTTTTTCTACAATACCTTAGGCTGGGTATATATAAGCACTCTCTTCATCCTTTCCTATTAAAGCTTGAACAAGGCGGCCGGACTCAAATATAAAATGTTCCACGTGGAACAACTGATTTAAAACCTTGAACCACTCAGTCCGTCTCAAATATAACATGAATTCGGCGGCCCAGTCTGAATAGACCGTAAACCATGCTTAAATGATTTTTGTATTTTTTTTATAATGCTTTAGACAAGATATATATAAGCAATCTCTTCACCTTTTGTATACATGTTACCAACCCCTCTAAGTAACATTTAGAGATTGCTATATATCATGCTTAAAGCATTATAAAAAGAAATACATAAATCATTGGGGCATGCTTTACGGTCTATTCAGACTAGGTCGCCGAATTCATGTTATATTTGAGTCCGGCCGAGTGGTTCAAGCTTTAATAGGAAAGGATGAAGAGAGTGCTTATATATACCCAGCCTAAGGTATTGTAGAAAAAATACAAAGCAAACATATTACAGTTCTCAATTACGACCACCTTGTCTCACACCCGTTTGAACTTGGACACAAGCAAAATTTCGATCAAAATGAAAGCTTTATACTTTCAAAATTTTCGTATCTAAAAATTTTCAAGAGAGTTTCGTAATCAGAAACATGCCCTGAGTTAACTATGTTTGTGGCCAAAGTCGCTGCCTGTTTCATCAAATCGAAAATACACAATTGGCTTTCCGGATCGTTGACGTCAAACGTTTTATACACTTTTTCTCCACTTTGTTTAGTTCCTAATATTTCTCCCCCGCCTCTCAAAACAAGATCCTGTTCAGCTATTTTAAACCCATCACTACTTTCCATTAGAATGTTTATTCTTTTTGAAGCAAGTTGAGACATTTTGCTGTCGAAGAGTAAGATGCAATATGATTGCAAACTTCCTCTTCCAACCCTTCCCCTCAATTGGTGTAGTTGAGCTAATCCGAACTTTTCTGCATTCTCAATAACGATAACGGATGCACTTGGAACATCAAGCCCAACCTCTATTACACTCGTTGAAACAAGTATTTTACAATTTTCATAATTGAATCTATCAAAAACATTTTGTTTTTCGATTGTTTTCATTTTTCCGTGAAGCATTTCTACTTCATCTTCAAAATACTTCTTTAAAAAATTAAAACGATTAACAACGCAATTATAAGGCAATTTTTCACTTTCTTCAATTAACGGGCAGACCCAATATATTTTCTCTCCCTTACAGGTTCTTTCTCGAATCCAATCAATTACCTTCCCTACTTGATCAAGCGGAACCGCCCTCGTTATAACCTCCTTTCTTCCGGAGGGTTTCTCCGTAATTGAAGAAACAGATATGTCTCCGCATAACGACATTATGATGCTTCTTGGGATAGGAGTTGCAGTCATGCTTAAAACATGAGGGGATATCCCTTTCTCTATCAGCTGTAGTCTTTGAGTAACTCCAAATTTATGTTGCTCATCAATGATAACTAATCCTAAATTGCAAAAGTCTATTTTTTCGCTTATAATCGAATGAGTCCCAGTTAAAATGTTTATTTTTCCCAAAGCAAGCTCTTCTAATATTTTTTTTCTTTTACTTCCTTTTTCGTTAGCGGTTAAAAGCTCAACCGATAAATTCAATCTATCCAGGTAATTTTTTATTGTTTTATGATGTTGTCTAGCCAGAATTTCAGTAGGGGCTAGAATGGCGCACTGATATCCACTTTCAATGGCATAAAGCGCAGTTATTATCGCTACGATTGTTTTTCCAGAACCAACATCTCCCTGAAGCAAACGAGTCATCGGAGCTCCTGCCTTTAGATCCGAAAAAATTTCAGAAAGTACCTTTTTTTGAGAATTTGTTAAATTGAAATCTAGGATGCCCATCAATTGCTTTATTAAAAGTTTTTTATTTTCCAAAACATTTCCAACTTTGCTTCGTGGATTTGATAGGCGAATAATCAGTTGTTCTGCCAGTAATTCATCAAACACAATCCTCTTTAGATAGGCTGTGTCTAGATGTTTATAAAAAAAACCTTTTGGAAAATGAATATTTTTTAAAGAGTCATAAAAAGAATAAAATCCATTTCTTTCAATTATAGACTGCGGAAGCCATTCCTCAAATTCTCCATTTTTTAAAAAATTCAAAGCTATCCTTAGTACAATATAAACTTCATTTTGCGAAATTCCAGTTGTCAATGGATAGATATTAAACAAACCAATGTTGTCATCGATTTTTTCGGCCATGACTTTTTTAGGGTTTATAAACTGCAAGTTTTGAGAAAAAGATTCACTTAACTTGCCAGATATATATACCTCATTTCCAACTGGGAACGCGTTTTTTACATAATATTTTTTATAATTAAAAAATAAAATCTCAACGGTTTCTTTTCCATTTTTTCCATATGCAATGGTAGGCCTTGAAGCCTTATATCCCGATTCTATACAATCTATCCTTACTTTTGTCGTTATAATTTTTCCTATATGCTCTCGAGACACTTTGTCTATATAAACTTTTTCGACGACATAAGATGGCATATGCAGAAGAGCGTCTATAATCCTGTTTCCCAGTAATTTTCTGAATAACTTTAACTTTTGCTTGTAATATGCATTCAGACAATTAGTCAAATCATTAAACACGAACAAACTAACAGCCATAGATTCCACGTTATGAATTGTATATGAGTTTAACATCAAATTATTTTGAGTTTAATACTTTTTGAACTTAAACGGAAAAACCGGGCATATCAGCAGTCATTTTTTGGCAAGACAAATGTGTTTTTGATATTTGACAAGCATATGAAGTATACACATTTAATATTTTGGTGTACCATATTAGTAGATAGTACGTATAGCTTTTAGGGAGGTGTATTATGACTGTTAAGAAAATTGTTTTTTCGGTGTTGTACGCGTCGGTTGCAGTTTTTATACAGGATGCGTATTGTACCCAATATAAAACTCAGGAGAATCAGACTAATCTACCAGAGAGAAAAAGTGTAGGAGTACAGACTACGCAACTTGAGAAGCCTTTAGAGAAAAGGCGAACAGAGCCTTTTCCTTCAAGAAAAAAGGGGATAAATGAGAATTTTGATGAAATGCAATCCCGTGAGTTTGGACATGGAAGATTTGGAGATCATTGGGGAGCAGGTAAACCTGAGTATCGTGGGTTTGGAGAGAGGAAACATAGATGGCCACCATCATTTGAAAAACATTCTCCCCCCTCATCTGACTCTTTAGAGCATGGAGGAGAGACTGAATCGATATATCCTTTTTCTCCTAAAGATAATCCCGATGAATTTGAACATGGAAGATCTGGAGGTCATTGGAGGCGCGGAGGACCTGGGCAGCACGGACATCGTGGAGGTCCCAGACATCGTGGAGGGTTTCCGCCAGGAGGACCTGAAGGACTTGAACATCGTGGAGGATTTCCACCAGGAGGGCCTGGAGGATTTGGCCATCATGGAGGCCCTAGACATCATGGAAGGTTTCCACCAGAAGGACCTGGAGGATTTGGGCATCATGGAGGGTTTCCACCAGGAGGACCTGGAGGATTTGGACATCGTGGAGGGCTTCCACCAGGAGGACCTGGAGGATTTGGGCATCATGGAGGGTTTCCCCCAGGAGGACCTGGAGGATTTGGGCATCATGGAGGCCCTAGACATCATGGAAGGTTTCCACCAGGAGGACATGGAGGATTTGGGCATCCTGAATTTGGGCTGGGGAAACGCGGAGGACCACCACCACTTAAAAGGTCACTCTCTGTTCCATCCATACATCCAATCAAAAAGTGACGGAGTGAACCGGTGCCCGGAAAATTTTTCGGGCATTATCTGCTGAGTTTATGTTAGCATTGCAAAATGAAAAGTACGAGGTTACAAGATGTAATTGCAGAGCAGGCTATGCTTGGTGCTCTCATTGTCGATAATTCCACGATAGAGAACGTTCCTGATACGTTCCGCCCCTATCATTTTGCTTCTGACCTACATTCCGAAATTTATAAATCGATTTGTAAAATGCAAGATATGGGGTTAGTTGCTGATCAGATAACCATAGACTCATGTCTTAAAACAGATGAGTTGTTTCAAAAAGCGGGAGGGACAAATTATTTAATAGAACTTATCGATTCCGTTATCGGACTAACAAATATAGCGGATTATGCAAACATAATATCAGACTTCTATTTTAGAAGACAAATAGTACGAATCGGAGATGAAGCAATAGTTCGAGCGCGATCATTAAGTATTTCAGAAAAAGCGAGAAACATAATAGATTCTACGGAAAAAGCGCTTTATGAGCTTTCAGATAATCTATTTGAAAAAGATAGAATGATACCTTTTAGCAAGGCACTAGATGAATCTATAGAAACGGCTGCTAGAGCGCATAGTCAAAGCGGAATAGTAGGAGTTACTTCGGGATTTAAAGAACTGGACAAGCAGCTCGGGGGTCTATATGATTCCGATCTTTTGGTAATAGCTGGTAGACCTTCGATGGGAAAGACTGCATTTGCGACTAATATAGCATTCAACGCCGCTAAAGCTAAGCTGAAAAATTTTGAAAATCAAAGGGAAATAGATGAAAAATTCAAAGATTCGCAAAACAAATTCAATGAACAGCAAAATGCACTTAAAACTGAAATTCAAAATTTAAAAGAGCGGAAAGGAAAATTAGAGGAAAAAAAAGAGTGGCTAAATTGTCAAATTGAGGAATGGTCAAATCGGCTAGAGGAAATTTTAGAAAAAAATGAGGAGAAAAGTGGGGTTGTATGCTGCTCTTCCGCAATAGAAAATCAGATAAGAGATTTGCTAGAGGCCCTGCAAAACCGGGCTGATGAAAAGTATAAAGCTAGCAATACATTAGAAACCAATCTTTCACAATTAAAAGGGGAGAAAGAAAGGTTAAGTTATAAAATAGACGAAGAACAACAAGTTTTAAAAAAAGACAAGGTATTTGAAAATCAGCTTAAAGCAGAAAAAACTAAGATTGTCCAAGAGCTAGAATCAAAAAGTCAAGAGCTGGCAGAAAACCGAGTTTCCCTAGAAAAAATTGAGGAAGAGTTAGAACATTTGAAAAATCGCTTTGATATACATATGAATCGTTCTAATGCGGATAAATTAAAATTAAATGAGCAGATACGTGAATTTGGGGAGCAATCTAAGCCTGAAAATTTGCAAGATCAAATTGATATGCTAAATGAGGAAGAGGATATATTAAAGGAGGAAAATGCCAAAAAAGATGTTTATTTAAAAGGGAAATTGCAACAAATTGAAATTAATTTAGATCGACTTGAAGTGGAAAAAATGGAGCTGAATCAACGTTTAAAGGTTATAGAGTCAGAACTTGAAACGCTCGATGAGCAATTTAACTCAGGAGAAGAAAAAGTAGTAAAACTGACTTATCAGCTTCAGACAAAACATCAGGAATTAGAAAAACTTGAAATGCAATGTGATCAATTTAAAAAGGAAAAAGAGAAGCAAGATCTCCAGATTGAAAAATGGAAGAACAGATTAGCAGAGGGACTGAGTCGAAAAAAGGAAAATTCTAAATTTATCTTTTTCTCTTCTGATATAGAACAGCAGATTAAAGACCTGAAAAAACAGCTTAATGAAGAGAAGAATCAGCTTAAAATAGAAAAATATGATGTCGAAGAAAAAATAAAAAATCTGGAAGAAGGAAAGATAAGACAAGCCCGTGAATTTAAGGAAAAGCAAAATTTATCCCAAAGAAAGGAAGGGGCTGGAGTTGTATTTTTTTCCTTGGAAATGTCCGCAGAGCAATTGGCAACACGAATTCTCGCTAGTGAATCAGGAATTCCATCTGATAGCATACGTCGAGGAGCAATTTCAAAAGATTCATTTCCAAAATTTATAAATATCCATTCGGAGCTGGAGCGTCTGGATCTGTATATAGATGATACCCCAAACGTCACAATTTCTCAGATAAGACGCAAGGCGAGAAAATTGAAAAGACAGAAAGGTATCGGTCTTATCGTTATCGATTATCTTCAGCTAATTGCTGTGGAATCCAATCGGAGACCCGAAAATAGAGTCCAAGAAATTTCTGAAATAACGAGAGGATTAAAAGGTTTAGCTAAGGAATTGAGTGTGCCGATTTTAGCATTGTCTCAGCTTTCACGCGCAGTTGAACAAAGAGAAGATAACAAACCACAATTATCGGATTTGAGAGAGTCCGGCTCTATTGAACAAGATGCGGACGTTGTCATGTTCGTCTTTAGAGAAGCATATTATAAATCACGAAAAGAACCAAAAACCGGAACGCCAGAACACTCCAATTGGCAAAATGAAATGGAAAAGATCAATAATGTCGCGGAAATTATAATTGCCAAACAACGCCATGGACCTATTGGAAACATAAAACTATATTTTGATGGCAGGTTAACGAAATTTGGAAATTTAAAAGAATGATTTGTCCCACCTGGTAATGTGATATAAGTACGGAAGATTGCTATATCTTTTGTTGTAGCTGAGTAAGTCCGCCAGCCTCCAACATAGATGTTTCACATGGAACAATCGTTTAAAGGCTCAAGCCGCCCTGCCCCCCTCAAACATAAAATGTTCCACGTGGAACAATTGCTTAAAAGGCTGAGCCACCCGGCTGGCCTTAAACATAACTCTGAATCCGGGGCCCATCCTGAATAGGCAGTGACCCATGCCCCAATGCTTTGAAATAGGCTAATACAGCAATCTTTTCATCCTTTCCTGTAAAGCTTGAACAAGGCGGCCGGCCTCAAACATAGATGTTCCACGTGGAACAATTGGTTTAAAACCTTAGCCCACTCGGCCAACCTCAAACATAACATGAATCAGGCGCCCCAGTCTAAATAGGCAGTAAACCATGCTATTAGGTAAGATATATAAAGCACTCTCTTCACCTTTTACATATATTACCAACCCCTCTAAGTAATATTCAGAGATTGCTATATATCTTGTCTAAAGCATTATAAAAAAAATACAAAAATCATTTAAGCATGGTTTACGGTCTATTCAGACTGGGCCGCCTGATTCATGTTATGTTTGAGGTTGGCAGAGTGACCTAAGGTTTTAAACAATTGTTCCACGTGGAACATGTTATGTTTGAGTCCGGCCACCTTGTTCAAGCTTTAACAGGAAAGGATGAAGAGATTTCTGTATTAGCCTATTTCAAAGCATTGGGGCATGGGTCACTGCATATTCAGGATGGGCCGCCGGATTCAGAGTTATTCATGGATGAAAAGTAATTTCGTATCCTTTGTCTCAAACTATATGAACGTATACACTTTAGTTAAAACTTTTGAAAAAGTTGAATTCTGCTGTATACTCATGGGACAGGTTGTTTTTATTTTTTCTCGCTAATACCAATGTTATTTACTGGAGTTGGAGCTTTAATTAGAAAGGAACTTTTGAATCTTTTAAGAGATCCAAAAAGTGCTGGGACGATATTCTTTCCGATTGTTCTTTTTCTGGTTCTATTTGTTCTGGCAACAACAAAAGATGTTAAAGATTCTTCGGTAGTCATTTTCAATCAAGATCGTGGTATTCATAGTGTAAATCTATTAGACAATATAGTAAACACAGACATTTTTAAAGAAACCATATACGTTAATTCCGAAAAGGAATTACAAAAAAATATAAATGATGAATCGGCATTTATCGGTATTGCGATTTCAAGTAACTTTTCAAAAAATATAGATTGCGGAAAAAAGTCTGATATACTCATTGTTACGGATGGAAGAAGGACTAATTCCGCAACAATAGTTTATGGATATCTATCCCAAATTCTTTCGAAATATCAAGCAAAGCTTTTGCCACAAACTGCCAAAAATCCCCCTGGTGTTACTATTAGAACTTGGTACAACCCAAACAAGAATCAGAGATGGTTTTCAATAACGAATCTGATTTGTATGATAATCGTAAGCCAGGCTATAACGTTAACTGCTCTTGCAATAACTAGAGAGAAAGAACAGGGAACATTCGATCAGCTGCTTGTGTCGCCGATAAAGCCTCTTGGAATGCTCATCGGAAAAATTACACCTAGCATTTTGATAAGCCTATTTATGGGAACTTGTGTCATGCTTTGCGGGCGTATATTCTATGGAGTTCCGATAAATGGAAGCTTACTATTGATGCTGTTCTCTATGACGGCATATGTCGTTTCCGTAGTTGGTATTGGAGTATGTATTGCTGCATTTGCCAATACTCAGCAGCAGGCTATGCTTGGAACGTTTATCATTCAGATGCCTATGGCTTCGCTTTCTGGCCTAATGTCGCCTGTGGAAAGTATAGAAAACCCGATAATGAAGATATTTGTAAAATTCAATCCTGTGGTTTATGGAAATAAATTGGTCAGAGGAATAATGATAAAGGATATGTCGTTTTTCGATGCGGCTGAAAGCATTTTAGTGATAATGTGCATTGGCGCTATCGTTATCGCAATAGCATGCACGGTCTTTGTGAAAAAGCACAGGATAAAAGTATTTTGATAGATGCATCGATTAGGCCATCGAGAAAAAGCCTTAATATCAAACTTAAATCAACACTACATGGCTTTTTTCTTCTCGCCTTATCGTGTTTGTTTTTCACTTCTCTCTTATTTCAAAATAGCACTGATAATACGTTATTTACAGCTTCTAACGAAGTAACGAAAAACGTATTGGGATTGACTGGTGCATATATCGCTAGCATTCTAACTCAATCTTTAGGAATATTTTCGTATCTAATTTCGGTTTTATGTTTTGTTTGGGGAATTAACTTTATGAGAGGGATAATGTATCACACAAAACATAAATATCTGCTGTTTCTATCTTTTACACTTATTGGGGCAATTGTTTTTAATATAGCATCCACATATCCGTTTTTCTCCAATCTTATGAAAACTCTTTCGATAAGTTATTACGCTGGTGGGTTTATAGGATATGCGCTATCTAAACTGATATTCATTGATGTTTTTCATCAATCACAACTTGGAAAGTGGATATTTTTTGCAATGGTCGCAGTCTGGTTATATGTCGCTAAAACAGCTCTATTTATCGAGTTTTTTTCAATTTTTGACAACATTTACTTAATAGTCAAAAAAGTACGAAAGATATTAAATTTTGAAAAAAAGAAGGAAAGATCGGATGATATTTGGGAAGCTCCCTCAACAGAAAACGCCATACCGTTTTCCATTAGAAAAAGCAAATTGGAGGCTAATCAAGCAGAAGCTGCATGCGTTGAAAATATGTCTAGAATTGTCATGGGAGGATCAACCTACATTTTACCGAATGCGGACTTACTCGACAAATATTCAGAAAAAGAATTTAAACAGGATGAAGGAAAGATAGCATTAATGTCAGCCGAACTTCTAAACGTCTTGGAAGAGTTTGGAATCAGCGGGGAAATTTTGAATGTTCGGCAAGGACCAGTTGTGACGATGTTTGAATTCAGGCCGGCTCCGGGGATAAAAACCTCTAGAGTAATAAGCCTAAGTGACGATATCGCAAGATCGATGAGTGCGATCTCGACAAGAATTTCAACTATTCCTGGCCAAAACGCTATTGGAATTGAGTTACCGAACAAAAATAGACAAACTGTTTATTTAAGAGAATTGCTATCTTCTGATTCCTTTAAAACTATGTTTACGGGAATTCCAATAATCCTCGGAAAAGATATAAGTGGAGCGCCTGTAATGGCAGACCTGTCAAAAATGCCACATTTGCTCGTTGCAGGAACGACTGGATCTGGAAAGTCCGTTTCTATCAATGATATGATCCTTTCGATTTTATTCAAGTTTTCACCTCAAGATTGCAAATTGATAATGATCGACCCTAAAATGCTCGAGCTTTCGGTTTATGATGAAATTCCGCATCTATTAACTCCAGTTGTAACCGAGCCCAAAAAAGCTATTTTTGCTTTAAAATGGGCAGTTTCAGAAATGGAAAACAGATATAGACAAATGTCGAAGTTAGGAGTTCGTAATATAGATGGCTTTAACAAGAAACTGATGGAATCAAAAGAGAAGGGAGACTTCTTGGTTAGAAAAATTCAAACAGGATTTGATCAAGAAACAGGGCGTCCTATATTTGAAACTCAGCAGCTTGAATTTGAGCCGATGCCATATATTGTTGTGATAGTTGATGAGATGGCAGATCTTATGCTCGTCGCTGGGAAAGAGGTTGAATCCGCAATTCAAAGATTGGCCCAGATGGCAAGAGCTGCTGGAATTCACTTGATTATGGCAACTCAAAGACCCTCTGTCGATGTTATAACTGGAACAATAAAAGCAAATTTTCCAACCAGAATCAGTTTTCACGTAACTTCCAAAATTGATAGTCGAACAATACTTGGAGAGCAAGGCGCAGAACAACTTCTTGGACAAGGGGATATGTTATACATGTCTGGAGTTGGAAGAGTACTCAGAGTTCATGGGCCCTTTGTTAAGGACAGTGAAGTTGAGCGTATAGTTTCATATATAAAAGGTCAAGGTGAACCAGATTACGTCGATGTTGTAAGTGAGCAGTTTGGTGATGATTCTGGTTTTTCAACCAATTCCGAAGATGGAGATGAAATGTATAAAAAAGCTATCGAAATAGTTATTAATGACAAGAAATGCTCAGTTAGTTATATTCAAAGAAAACTTCAGATAGGGTATAATAGGGCTGCTAGAATTGTTGAAGAAATGGAAAAAAACGGCATTATATCTGCCCCCAACCATACCGGAAAAAGAGAAATATTGATTTAGTTATAGATTGTTCCACGTGGAACAATTGATTTAAAACCTTGAACCACTCGACCGGACTCAAACATAACATGAATTCGGCGACCTAGTCTGAATAGACCGTAAACCATACTTAAATGATTTATGTATTTCTTTTTATAATGCTTTAAGCATAATATATATTAAGCAATCTCTTCACCTTTTCATATAGATTACCAACCCCTCTAACTAATATACAGAGATTGCTATATATCATGCTTAAAGCATTATAAAAAGAAATACATAAATCATTTAAGCATGGTTTACGGTCTATCCAGGTTGGTCTCTTGCAGGAGCCAGAGTTATTCATAGGTGAGAGGTAACTTTGTATCCCGCTACCCTCAAACATAAAATGTTCCACGTGGAACATTTTACATTTGAGTGCGATCACCTGGCCAAACCTTTTTAGATATTTATTGTTTTAGATATTCAAAAACCAGCATTTTAGCTTGTTCTACTGCGGGCTGATCAAAAGGGTTTATATCTGCAAACTTTGCTATAGATATAACCTCAATAAACGCCGTCATCATCAATATGCCTAAATTCTCGATATCAAATTGATCAAATTCCAAAACCCTAACTGCCGCCTTTTTCTTGAGAGTTTCAATTGTTGCCTTTTGATGAGAAATCATAAGGTCGTTTAGATTGTGATTTTTTAAACTGTTAATAATATTGGAATCAACGTCTGGATTAATTCTTGGCGTTTCCAAATTATTTCTTTGCGTAACAATGGTAAAGAATTTATTTGAAGGACCAGCCAGGAACAACTGCATCATCGAATGTTGATCTATGGTTCCAATTGCTCGTAGCGGAGTTATTCCAAAATTTCTTGATTTTCCAAGACTTTCAGAAATCAACTGAACAAACCATTTTCCATACTCTTCTAACATATCCGAGTACATCATCAAAACATATTGATCAACATTACCATCTTTAAAAACCTTATACATCGAAACTATGTCTCTGAATAACTCGCATTTCTCAACTGTTTCCGCTTTCAAGAAATTATTCATAACTCTTTTGGCACCATTCACGAATTTGTCTATATCAACTCCTGATAAAATTGCCGGTAGAAGGCCGACTATCGAAAAGACAGAAAATCTTCCCCCTATAGTTGAAGCACATTCAATAACTGGTATTTTCTTGGATTTTGCGAAAAGGCGAAGATCGTTATTTTCGGAAAGCTCCGTTATCGCGAGTGCTCTGGTATTCCAATCAAATCTTTTCCAAATCTCATAAAGTGTCAAAAGCAACATTAGTTGCTCAGTTGTCTTTCCAGATTTCGATATAACGATTACCCCAGTTGATTTTGGGTTACAGTTTTTGATAACATTTGAGAAGTGTAACGAATCTATATTTTCAAGAAACGTCACTTTTGAAATGCTTCCGGAAAGCATAGAGCTAAAACTGGTGATACATTTCCCCCCCAAACTTGAGCCTCCAGTTCCAATTACCAACACCTTATCGCAATCATCAAACCTCTTCGCAAGAGTCTTTATGTGACTTCTATCTTCGTTAACGACCTTGAAAATATCCAAAGTTTCAATTTGCCGCTTTATATATTTAAACGTTTCATTCATTACTAAAATTTAAAGCTTACCAAGCGATGCTAAACTGATTCTATTCCACAGTAACAGATTTAGCAAGATTTCTGGGTTTATCAACATCGCCCCCCTTCAATTTTGCAGTGTAATAGGCAACTAAATGAATTGCGGTAGTTATAGAAAACGGGTAATAAAGCGGATCTGAATTTGGTAAAAATATGTAATCTATATCTCCTTTGTCAAAATCACTCACCAAATTTCTGGCATTCTCTGTTGTTATTAGGAGAATTTTACCGTTTCTCGCAAAGATTTCCTGAGAATTTGAAAGTGTTTTCTTGAAATGTTTATCGAGTGGGGCAATTGCAATTGTGTGAACACTTTCATCAACTATTGCAATCGGGCCATGTTTTATCTCGCCGGCCGGATGTCCTTCCGCACTAATATAAGACAACTCTTTTATTTTTAAAGCTCCTTCTAATGATAATGGGTAATTTGTCCCTCTTCCTATATAAAATAAACTTCTGCTATTCTTGATTTTTTCGGCAATGCGAGCGAATTCATGCTGCTTGTTTAAGACTATGTTTATATTTTTCTCTATCGTCGTTATGTCAACAGAGTCTTTCTTAACACACATTAAAAGCATAGATAAGATTTGAGAGATAAACACTTTTGTGGATGCTACTCCAATTTCTGTTCCAGCAACTGTTTGGATAACATAATCTGCTTCTCTGGCAATTGATGAGTTATTGACATTGACCAAGGCTACAGTATTTATATGAGCTTCTTTGACGAGCCTCATGGCACAGAGCGTATCAATCGTTTCTCCCGACTGACTTACAAATACATATAGTGAATCTTTCGGAAGGATTGGATTCTTGTATCTAAATTCTGAAGCAATTTCAACATTAACCGGAATTCGAGCGATGTCCTCAATCCAATATTTAGCTAAAAGACCAGCATAATACGAGGTTCCACAAGCAATTATGGAAATGCCACGAAACTTAAAAATATCTATATCGCAATTAAACCTATCATATGTATTTTTTGCAACAATTACCTCTTCAAATATTTCTTTTAGCATGAAAGATTCGTATCCATTTTGATTTATATCGTTTAATGAAACAACATTTGGAATAGCATCTCTAGCGACTTTTTCGCCGTTCAAATTAAAAATCTCATAATTCAAATTTTTGCCTTTCTCTGCAACGACTATATCCCCCTCTTCAAGATACGTAACTTTATCAGTAAGCGATGAAAGAGCAACTGCATCCGAAGCTATATGGAAATTTTGCTGATCATTACTCAATCCTATCGCCATTGGAGAACCCATTTTCGCTCCAAGTAAGATGTTAGGTTCATTTTCACATATAGCAACAATTGCGTATGTTCCAACAAATTTAGAAAGTGAAGAGCTGAAAGCGGATTGAAAATTCTCACCACCTTTAATGTGAAAAGCTATCAGCTTCGAAATTACCTCCGTATCCGTTTCGCTTTCAAAGACATATCCTTCGGTAATCAACTTATCTTTCAATTCTTGGTAATTTTCGATTATTCCGTTGTGAACAACCGCAACTCCATCACAAACATGAGGGTGAGCATTCAATTCGGTAACCTTTCCATGAGTTGCCCATCGAGTATGGCCTATCCCAATGTTTGATTTTACATTAAGTTTCTCGACAACCTCTTTGAGATTTTCGATTTTTCCAACTGCTCTTTCTCGATATAATTTGGAATTTGTCCCTAAATATGCAATACCGGCAGAATCATATCCCCTGTACTCCAACCGTTCCAAAGAAAAAATCAAGTCGTTCATGATATCATCATTAAGACTCAAAATGGAAGATATGCCACACATATTCAAATAGAAAAAGTCAAAACACCGTGAAATTATGACATAAAGTCTCAACAATTGTTGTTACAAATTGTTACATTTGAATGTTAATTTTTATAAAAAGAGGACGCATATAACGGCCTCATTACGAATTCGGATTCGACAATAATCAAGAATTATATCCTAATTTATTTTCGACTTTTATTTTTTACTAAATCCTCTTTTTTTAGAAGCAACTTTATGAAGAGCACCTCCTACAGGAGAAGTCACCACTTTTAGAATGGTGACTTCTTCTTTTATGAGTGGCTTACTCCTGAGAAGAGCTCGCCACTCCCAATTCATAGCTTCACGAGAAGAATCAATCCTCCCCCCCTCTACAGCAACAAAACTCTTCTGATGATTCTCATTCTTTGTTTGTACTTAAGTCTAGCAAGGTAGTGTTTTCCTGTCCTAAACAGGCTGAAACAACTCCCCAATGATTTGTATAGTTTTTTTTACAGTTCTCAACAAAAGCTCCAGATTAAATAATTTTATTCTTTTGGAAATAAATCTTTTACAATATTCGCAATTTCAATCTTCACATTTTCCAAATTATCATCATGTAACAGCGGGATTAATTTATTAATCTCACCAATTGATAAATCCCACCATTTTAATTTTGACATTAATCCTATCAATTCATCGTCAAATCTTTTTCTAATAATTCTTGCAGGATTCCCAATGGCTATTGTATACGGAAGAACGTCTCTACCTACAACGCTATTCATTCCAATTATTGCTCCGTCTCCTATTTTTACTCCAGGTAATATCGTTGCATTTTGCCCTATCCATACATCATTTCCTATAACTGTATCTCCTTTCATAGGCATTTGGCATAATTTAGGAATTTCTTCTTCCCAATGTTCGAAAATATAAAATGGAAATGTAGATACGCAATTCATTTGGTGATTTGCTCCATTCATAACAAATTCGACTCCAGAAGCGATCTGACAAAATTTCCCTATAATTAATTTGTCCCCATAAAAATCATAAAAATGTGTTACATGTTTTTCAAAGTCAATATCAGCAAAATATGTAAAATCGCCTACTATTATGTTTTTATTAGTTATTGTTGGTTTAACATAAGTTACATTTTTTATATTAGGAACTGGGAATAAAATATTTGGATTAGGAAGTAGATCATTTTTCATAATGTTTTTATCAATATGTTTTTATCAATGATAATGACAGATAATAGTTTGTTTGTGAACTCTTTCGATCCACGAATTCCCAACATTTTGAGAACTTATTAAATCGGCCAAACTCCAGGATCCGGATCCAGAGCCTTTTGTGTACGCTTTAACGTCTGATAAACCTTGCAGAAATGCATCATAAGTTATTGTGATTTTTGAGTTCGGACCAGCTTTGATTGACCGCGTAACATAATCAGCTTCCTCCAAAATATCGCCGAATACAAACTGCACTCCTGGATACAAAACGGGACTCTTATATTCGCCACCTTTTAGTATCGCCTTTGCTGTGAGGTTGCCTGTAATTCTGTCTTGCAAAGCTATCGGAAAATCTTCTGATAATTTGTGAGTTAGTCCTGTCGAGTTATCGAACAACGTAAATTCGACATCTGTATTGGACGAAACTCACTCACAATTGGCCAATGCAATTATGTCTGAGGCATCAGAAACAGTTGTTGTTCCCAAAGTAATTTCTCTGTAATTCTCTGTGAATTTGCATACAAGTAATCTGAATTCTAAGTCGGAGTATGGGCTTTTTTGACAAAATTCACTCTATGTTATAGCCTATAGTTTTATACCTAAATTAGTTGACGGGAGCCTAAGGAGAAGTTATAATGATATCTATGATATACGATATAAAATACAGACAAAGAGTAGTTGATTTCTTGAGAGAAGGTCACACTCAAAATGAGGCGAAGGCTATCTTTAAGGTTGGTATAACAACAATAAAGAGATGGGTGAAACAGTATTTAGAGGTTGGACATTTGAAGAACAAACCTCTAACCAAGTTAGTATA
>JAIRYO010000041.1 GCA_031267725.1 Holosporales bacterium
ATCCCAACCATATGCTCAAATGTTAAGGGCTTTATACCTGTTAACCTATGAAACTCTTCCTCCGATAACCTTGATATCTTCTCGTATCTCTATCTCTGTTTCGAAAGAAGTCTAATAAATACACAAATCATTTAAACATGCTTTATAACCTATTCAGGCTGGAGCCGGCAAAATTCAGAGTTATTCATAGAGAGAAGGGAATTCCACCTAATTTGCCTCAAACTATGTGAACGTACACAAAGGGTAAATCAAATTTGCTCAATTGAAAAATTTGATGTATCCTGATTTTAGGGTATATTGGTTTTCTATCGTGATTTCAAATGATGTTTTTGGTAAAGACTGGAAAGCTATCTATCTTGTTTGTTTCGGGAATTGGAAGCGTGGTGTTGTTTTTGATTAGAACACTTTTTTCCACCTTTTTTAGGCCATATTATTGGCGTCAGATATTTCAACAAGCCATTCAAATTGGATATTTTTCTCTTCCTGTCGTTGGTATGACCGCTCTATTTACGGGAATGGCGATGACACTTCAATGCTATGCTGGGTTTTCAAAATTTACTGCCGAAAGCGCAATTCCTTCAATTATAGTAGTTGCAATGACGAGAGAGTTAGGGCCAGTTTTAACGGCGCTTATGGTTGCCGGTAGGTTAGGCGCATCAATGACAGCAGAAATAGGAACGATGAGGGTTACGGAACAAATTGACGCTTTAACGACACTTTCGGTCAACTCATATAGATATTTGGTTTTTCCAAGATTGCTAACTGGCACGATTTTTCTCCCATTTTTGGTATTTGTTGGAGATGTCATAGGGATTTTAGGTGGATATCTAGTTGCCGTTCATTATCTTAACTTTAACGCCGCAAACTACATACGAAATACTCTCGAATCAACGCTTGTTGATGATGTCGTTTCTGGCTTGATAAAAGGAGCTGTTTTCGGATTCATAATCTGTCTTATGGGAAGTTATTATGGATATTATTCAAAAGGGGGCGCAGAAGGAGTCGGGCGTTCAACCACAAACTCCGTAGTCACTTCTTCCGTAATGATTCTTCTTCTTGATTGCGTTTTGACATTTGTTCTATTTTAGGAAAATTTATGGAATTTGTCATAGAAGTTGAAAATTTAAAAAAGTCCTTTGGAAACAATAATGTTCTTAAAGATGTGTCTCTTAAAGTGGGGAAAAAGGAGTCTTATGTTATTATCGGAGGATCTGGATCTGGAAAATCTGTTTTGTTAAAGTGCATTTTAGGCTTGATAAAGCCAGACTCAGGGACATTGAGGTTAAGTGGGAAAAATCTCACAGAATTGTCTCAACGAGAGTTTTATAAGACTCTTTTAAAATGTGGAGTTTTGTATCAAGGAGGCGCCCTTTTTGATAGCCTTAATGTTGTCGATAATGTATCTTTCGGATTGGTTTATGGCTGTGGAAAATCTGCGAAAGAAGCATATAAAATTGCCATCGAAAAGTTAGAGGCCGTAAATCTTAGTGAAAAAATAGCTAAGCTTTTTCCTTCCGATTTATCTGGCGGAATGAGAAAAAGAGTCGCTTTAGCAAGGGCGATCGCAACAAATCCCGATATAATATTTTTTGATGAACCAACAACTGGGCTTGATCCAATTACTAGTGGCGTAATTAATGAACTCATTGTGAAATGCACTAAGAAAATCGGAATTTCAGCAATCTCCATTACCCACGATATCAACAGTTTAAAATACATGAGTGATAGAGTAGGGCTTCTCCATAAAGGAGAAATAATTTGGGAAGGAACCAATAAAGATCTGACAGAAACAAAAAATCCATACATTAAACAGTTTATGTCGGGTAGTCCCGATGGCCCCTTTACCCAATGAACGCCCTCACTAATCACCTAAATGATTTTTTACCAAAGGGATGGGAAAGTGATGTGCGTAATTTGAGAGTGTATAACCATTCTTTGACCGTGGCAAAAGCGGCGAGCAGTGTTGCTTCTAAAATTTCACAAATGGATGTGGATAAGGCATATATTTATGGATTGATGCACGATGTTGGTAAATTTTATCTTTCAAAAGGCGAGATATACAAGCATCCGAGAGTAGGATATGAACTTTTAAAAAGTTTAAATTACGATATTGCTAAGATTTGTATTTCGCATCCCTTTCCCGATTTTTTTTCTTATGAGCATTTATTGCACTATTGTCGCAATGATACCCTCGAGGCAAATCTTGTTTTTGACATATTAAAAACACTTGAGAAAGATAATTACGTAGAACTAATCCAGTTTTGTGATAAAATTTCTGGGGTTGATAGTTATGTTTCCATTAAAGATAAAGTTGAGTGGTATACCAAAACTTGTGATATCGGCCAAACTGAATTAAGTAGATGCTATTTGAAGCAGCTTAATTCTATCAAATCAAAGTTTGATAAACTAATTTCTGAAGATGTTTATACTTACCTAGGGGTACCTAGTTAAGAGAGAAGTACAAATAGGTAAAAACCACCTAACCACTTTGCTTTAACCACGATAAAAGATGTAATTGTGAAACGCTCAGCTTGAATAGGCCGGAAACCATGCCTCAATGATTGGAGTATTTTATTTTATAATACTTTAGAAATGATATATGGAAATCTCTGAATATTACTTAGAGGTGATATAAAGGTGAAGAGAGTGCTTATATATCTTGTCTAAAGCAAGGATAAATCAACTACTCGTAAAGACAGTTCCCCTTAAATAAGGATTTCAACAGCTGACTTATATTATAAAATGATCTACCTCTTTCCTAGTTTTCTATTAGTATAATGCTGCTGCAAGATACCGAATAGATTTGTGATAGTCCAATATACAACAACCGCTACAGGAAACGAGGAGCAGATATATGTGAACATAATTGGCATAATCAGCATTATATTTTCCTGCATTTTTTGTTCAGGAGCTTTTTCGACCTTTTTTGTTCCTCCACTAGAAGACAATTTCTGTTGAAGAAGCATGGTTACTCCCATAATCAGTGGCCAAACACCTATCTGTAAAAAACCTGGCAGATTCCAGTCAATAAGTCCAAAGAGATTAAAAATATACGATGAATCCGGAGCCGATAGATCTCGAATCCATCCAAATAATGGAGCATGCCTCATCTCTATGCTTATAAAAAAGACTTTGTATAAACAGAAAAAGATGGGGGCCTGAAGAAGCATTGGAAGACAACCCGACATTGGAGAAACCTTTTCCTTCTTATATAGAGCTATCATTTCTTGGTTCATCCTAATTTTATCATGAGCATATAGCTTTTGAACTGCGGCTACCTTTGGTTGAATTTCTTTCATTTTTGCGGCAGAAGTAAAAGACTTTTTTGTAAGAGGATACGTTATAATTTTAAACATAAGCGTTAACATCAAGATAACCAATCCCATATTTGGGAATACCCCTGCGAGAAGATCAATGAGTTGTATCAATGGTTTCGTTATCATGAAAAACCAACCAAAATTGATTGACATCTCGAACTTATCCAAATCATGTTCATCTCTATACTTTTCCAGTATGCGTATATCTTTCGGACCAGCAAAAATAGCATAGCTTAATTCAGTGGTTAAACCTGGAGAAAGATTTATTTCACTCTGCTTTATAGTCGAAATTCTATACGAATCCTTACCAATTTTTGAGTAACTAATAACTGAATCCTTGCCTTTATTAATTACGGAACATAACCAATAAATATCTGTATACCCTAACCATCCACAATCTGTTAATGCCGTTGGTTTTAATTCTATATCTTCGTATTTTGTCTCTTCTATTCGATTTTGGATATTGCCAACAATTCCCGCATGAACGACCGCTTGATTATCATGTTTTGGGTTGCTTCTAACTAAATCAGATTGGGCAGACAGCTTTACATTAACGTTTGATGTGTTCGTAATCCTATCTACTACACTTATCATGTATCCATCATCAAGAGTTACCGTTCTTTCCACGGTAAGCCCATTTTTGGTTCGGGTTTTTAACACAACTGCTGAGTCTTCCTTTTTCGAAAAGATTTTGATCCAAAAAGTTTTATCAGAAATCTTCTCATTGTTTGTTTTGTCATCGTATGACACAACATAAAAGAATTGAGATTCCGTATCTTTTGGAGTCAATAACCTAACGTTTTGGCTATTATCTTCAACAGAATCCTTATAGTTTTTTAGTATTATCGAATCGATTATAGCTCCTTTAAGATCTATTGAGCCACTGATGTGATTGTTTTCTATCGAGATTCTCGAATACTTTTTCATTGCATCTTCGATCAAAATTTTTTGTGCCGAAGAATCTAAAGAACCAAACTCTGGAAAAGAAACCTCCTGATCTTTTATCTGTGGTTGCTCCGAAGCAACTTCTTGCTGTTCCTGTTTTTTATTTCCAAAAAAATGTTCATATCCAAACATAAAAAACATCAAAAGCGTTATTGCTATTAAAAAATTTCTCGAACTTGATTCTCCCTTGTTGGTGAAAGGCATTAACTAAATCTCCTCAAAAACCGATATTTAAAAACTCATGGAACAGGGTCGTATCCGAAATTGGAATACTTTCTGTTCCCCGGACGACACCTAAATATTCTTTTCACAGCGAGAACTCCCCCTTTGAATGCCCCATATTTCTCTATTGCCTCAATTGCATAAGTTGAACACGATGGAACAAATCTACAACACGGATAACTGCGTACTTTGAGCATTTTATAAACTTTTATTAAAAAAACAAAGACATCAGCTAGTAGCATAAGCATCTCCATACTCTTTCGCTTTTCTGAGAGTATAAACAAAATCAGACCTTAATTGCGAAAATTTAAGATCTACAGTTTTTCGAGTTGCAATAAACACGAAACAACTTCCAGTTAGGATCTCAGAACTACACTCTCGAACGAGGCTCCTTAACCTGCGCTTTGCCAGATTTCTTAAAACCGCGTTTCCAACTTTTCTACTTGCTGTATACCCCACAAACGAACGGGCATCTTCCATCTTTTTATAAAGAGAAACAACCCCTCTAGTTTTAAAACAAATCCCCTCTCGAGACATCATTAAAAAAGTAGCCCTCTTCTTTATGGTGACAGACTGCGTCATCGTATGATTAAGACTAGGCGCTTAGTCTTTTTCTGCCTTTAGCCCTTCTTGCGGCAATGACTCTCTTTCCGCCGACAGTCGCCATCCTACTTAAAAATCCGTGTCTTCTCTTTCTGACTAAATTGCTAGGTTGATATGTGCGCTTCATAACAATCACCATGGACTACATCGATTCTGAGAAGTCTATTACAATGGCTTGAAATAGTCTAGGAAATTCTTAGATATGTGTACGTTCATATAGGGTGAGAGAAAAGAAGTGAAATTACTTTTCACTATGACTTTTGCAGGGCCTAACCTAAATAGAGCATAGATCTTACTCTGCTACAACAGGTGCAAAATTATTTCATCTATTAATAACTGTGAATCCGATGGCCGACCGAAAACATAAATGTTCCACGTGAAATAATCGCTTTAAAGCTTGAATCATCCACCCGCTCCCTTATAGGCTATAACAAAGACATAACCATGATTCCTGCAGCCCAACCTGGATAGTGAGTAAACCATCTCCTTCACCCTTTACATACATAACCAACCCCTCTAAGTAATATTCAGAGATTGCCATATATCCTGTCTAAAGCATTATAAAAAGAAATACACAAATCATTGGGCGTGGCTATTAATAGGAGGAAACTAATTCCACTTCCTCTGTCTCACATCTGTTTGAAGTTGGACAAGCTGTTTTTGCTATGGCATAAGGCGGTATTTATTTAAAACGGGGCTGTTTTTATAAAGACATTTGTGATACTTGAAATATCAAATTTTCTATCGAGCATTTTTTCCAACGAGGTTATTTTAACGCCGTTTATTCCACATGGGACAATTGCATCAAACATTGATAGATCATTCGATATATTAACACAAAATCCATGACTAGCTATTCCACGTTCTACACTAATTCCAATAAAACCAATCTTCTCTCCGTTCAGCCAAACGCCGACATTGCTGTCAGATCGTTCAGGATTTATCCCTAATTCTTTTAACGCATTTATCATCCAGTTTTCCAAAATTTTGATATATGAGCTGATGTCTATGTTTCGTTTTCTGAGATTTATTACCGGATAGACCACAAGCTGCCCTGGTGAATGTACTGTCACCCTTCCCCCCCTTTTGGGAAAATATACTGGGAATTTAGGGTCTTTCAAAAAGTCCTCTTTTTTGAAACTTCGCCCAGCTGAATACAACGGGTTATGCTCAACAATAAAAACACATTCATTGAGTTCTTTTATAACCTTTGCACACGCTATTTCCATATCTAGCATGGCTATTGGGTACTTAATTATTCCCTGATTGATAAAATTTATCTTCACTTTCAAAGCAATTCAATATCGTTTTAGGATAAACGCCAATGAGCAGTATTATTCCGAAAAGTACGAATAAAATCAATTTCTTATGTGTGTTCAGCGCATAAGATCCCTCAATATCTATAGTGTCTATCATTTTCCAATGTCCAAAACATCCATTATAAACGTGTATGGCATATAGCGATGAAAACATAACGGTAGCGGCAAATATGAATGTATGAGCCAATGAAATTGTGGAAATTGCCCAAAATTCCATTATCTCCGAAATAAACCCCCAAGAAAAGGGAATGGAAATGAGGCACAAAAATGCTGGTAATATCAGTTTTTTATTTTTGTCATATTTATGAATAGCTGTTTTAAGCGTCTTTATAGATCTAGTATTGCATGACTTTTCTATTATGTCAGAGACAAAAAACAGAATCGTTATTTGTATGCTATGCTGCATCATCGAAAATACAAATCCCCCCTTCCCATTTTTTGTCATCAATAGTGGAAGCGCCATGTTAACGTGGTTTATCGAAAAATAAGCAAAGAGCTGTTTTAAATCATTTTGGAAGATAAGTCGAAAAGTCGAGAATATCAGAGTTACTAATACTATACCGAGAATGCAGTCTCTGTTCTCGAGAAGTAGATTCGAGAATAGCGGATCTACAAAGCGAATAATAAATAAGGTTGCAAACTTGAGAACGATGGCGGCGAGCAAAACTGAACAAACCGTACGTGATCTAACGTGGACAATTGGGAGCCAGTGATAAAAAGGCCAAATTGGAATCTTAATCCCGATTCCAATTAGCAAAAGCCAAAATGTCGCTTTGTTTTCCACTCCTATCTCGTAGATCTCAATAAGGTTTGATGTTCCAGTTTCGGTGTAAATCAATATGAGCGCGGTTAACACGAGTAAGGCACTTGCCATCGTATATATCAAAAAATAAAAAGAGGAATTGCTTGATTGCTCTCTATTCTGAGACATCATTACGTATATTGGAATAACCGTAGATTCGGTTAATATAAACAATAGAAAAATATCTAAAGAATAAAATGATCCAATTGAAAAAGCTTCAAATATCAAAATAGATATAAGATATGCATTCTTTCCTCGCCCTTGCCATTCCACCTTGTCACTCCATAATACACAAACAAGGGATATTAAGGAGATTATGGGAACAAACAGAGCGGATAATACGTCTATCCCAATTCTGCACTCTACTATTTTGTCCGAAAAAAAATGAAGCTCTTCACTAAAGGAGTCTGTAGAGTAGTTAAATAAAAATGCCGTAACCATAGAAAAGCAAAATGTTAACAATGTTCCCAAGATCGCTATGATCCTTTTTTTGGAAATGTTACAATTTTTCATTCCCATAATAATCCCCCCCCAGATCAACGGACTTAATGTTGTTATGAAGGCAGTTGGAAATCCTAACATTATACACTTTTTCCCATTGATGCGATGAGTATAGCAATGATTATTCCAACTATTAACCATATGACATATGAAGGAAAATTGCTGTTTTTCCTTGTCAATAAACTAATTACGCTACGGATAGATGGGGAAATTTCATTACTCGCGAAGTGAAATATTTTTTTATTTGTGGTGTTTATCCAATGGGTTATGCGAACTATGCCATTCTGGCCTATGTTTAAAATGGGTCGAGAAAACATATCATCTTTAAATACTACCTCAAGTATGTTGCTCAACCTTCGCATCCATCTTTTTTTTTGAAATTTTTGACTAATTAAAAGGGCTAAAACTGCTGCAACTATCTGAAGTATTTCAATTACGTTATAAAAGATATGATCCCGCCCATTTAGTTTGTAAACACCCCCTGCAAAGCCAAAATGTAATTCCTTTTCTTCATAGATTTTCCATGCTAAAAACGAAATAGAAATGGAGATCAAGGCTAGCAACCAAAACGGTTTCGTGTCATATGAATTGGAATCTATAGACTTTGATGAAATTGATTTATCAACTCTTACATCCCCACATAAAGAACTTTTAGTCATGCGAAGCATCGCGATAGTTGCTATTATATTTATAGCTGCGTTTGTCATGATTAAAAACTTCCCATCTAAAATTTCTATGATTTTCGAAAAAGAAGCTTTTGCAAAAAATCCGGGTAGATACGGTCCTCCTACCGCAAAAATAAAAGACACCAAAATGATACTGGATGCCATGGGAACAAATTTAGCTACTCCCGCAAGTTTTAAAAAATTTTGTTCTCCGGATGCGGATATCAAATATGCGAAACTCAGAAATATCATTGATTTAAAAAATGCATGGCAAATGAAGTATAAAATCGCTAAAGAATAACCTCCGAAGCCACACGCAATAAACATTATCCCCGTGGAAGAAATGCTAAGACACGTTATTATCTTTTTTATATCATGATGAAAAAGCGCTCGACAAGCCATCCAGAAAGCCGTACAACAACCCACTATAATCATGATTTTTTCCAAAATTGGAAAACCGCTAAATATGAAGCTAAATTTAGTTATGAAAATTGTGCCGATACCAACAACAGTTCCCGCATGAATAAGGATTGATGCGAATATATTGGCCCTAGTTGCATCAAATAACCAAGACGAAAATGGAATTTGTGCACTTTTGCAAAGGCACGAGATAAGCAATAAAATAGCTGGAAAATGCATATTTTGTGAGTTGCCCGAGAGGCACATTTCTCTTATCACGGATATGTTGAAACTTCTTGTCCTTAACAAAATAAACAACAGCGCTATTAAAAAGGTCAAACTCGCAAATTTATTAAATAGGAAAACTTTGGTTGATTGTTGGGATGCATTTTTTTCTAACCCAACAAGGAATGTCGATATTATACAGAGAAATTCGGTGGCTATGTAAAACTGAAATATGTTGTCGGCAAGAACTGCGATGCATAAAAAGAACACGAAAATATTCAATATTCCAAATTTCATTTCGATTAAACGATCAGTAAAATTGATCTTTTTCGCTAGGAATACGCAAGATAATATTGAAGAGACAGCCGAACAGATTAAAAGAGCTGTTCGAGAAAAAGAAAAAGAAAAATCAAAGTTCATTCTTCCAATCGAAAACCAATTGAATTGTATATCTTGCATTTCGGAAAACATAAATACGGTGAACGCTCCACACGCAACGAAAGCCCCATATTTAGCTATTTTAAAAAGGTTAAAAAAAGTTCCGCAAATACCAGAAAAAAGCAGCACAACTAGCGGTAGCAATTCAAGTATGCAAATTTTCGAAATCATAAATAGAGGTTTACTTTAACGTTTCTTTTCGCTTCTACGTTAAAGATAGCGTATACGATACTCAGGACTATCCCTCCAAAAACTACGGCAATCATTGCGGCAAAATGCCCGAATTTTATCGATTCTCCTCCAGCAAAATAGCAAAAATTAATAACCGAGGCGAAAATCATTATTTCGATAGATATCATAATTTTTACCATATTCGACTGTCTCAAAATTCCGATGATCCCAAAGCAAAACAAAAACCCAGATAACAAAAGAATTGTTTCCCCATTTGGCATGGCGTTAAACCTTCATAAGGCACATACTTGACGATATACGACTCAAAGCCTTTTTTCAATATCAGAGAATTTTAATGCTTTCTCGAGGAAGATCGTATAAAAACCTAGATGGATTTACATATGAATTGTCGTAAGATCCATACATATTCCTCCTATTACAAAGCGTTATATACGCCTCTTTTTTAGCTCTCGTTATTGCAACGTAACAAAGCCTACGCTCTTCTTCAACTCCAATTTCTCCTTTTTCTGCAACAGACCTTTGGTGTGGCAATATGTTCTCCTCAAATCCCGGAATAAACACAGTGTGATATTCAAGCCCTTTTGCTGCATGGATTGTTGAAATTGTAACTTTATCCTGGATTAAAGAATCTGAGTTTTCCAAAACCAGACTGATGTAATCTAAAAATTCATGAACATCATCAAATTCCTGAAGCGCAATCACTAGCTCATCAAGAGTCTCTAATCTTGCTTCATTCTCTATGGTTTTTGATTCTTTTAGCATGCTTGCGTATCCAGATTCTTCAAGAATTTTTTGCATAAGCTTAGATGGAGAAAGGGTTTGGTTGTTTTGATTCCAATCTTCTATCTTTCCCAAAAAATCCAAAAGCTTTGTTGTAAAGCTGCCCGTCGATCCCTCTGCGATTTTTCTTGCTGCTTTAGGAAGTGAAAGATTATATTCCTTTGCTACGGCATAGAACTTGTTCATAGAAGTTGTTCCAATCCCTCTTTTAGGAACATTAATGACTCTTTCAAAAGCTATACCGTCTTCTGGATTGACAGCAAGTCTCAAGTAGGCAATCGCATCTTTTACCTCTTTCCTTTCATAAAACTTCATTCCGCCGATAACGGTATAAGGAATACCAAGAGCAAGCATTCTTTCTTCAAAAACACGCGTTTGAAATGCCCCTCTAACTAAGATTGCCATATCACTGGTACTTATTCCATTTTTACTCTTATTCTCTATCAGCCCTGCAATAAAATGTGCTTCGGACATAGGGTCGGGAAGAGACTTTACCATAACCGGCAATCCTACATCTTCATTTGTCCAAAACTCTTTTTCCATACGCATAGAGTTATTTGAAATTAAGCCACTTGCTGCTTTTATGATATTTTTTGTAGACCTATAATTTTGTCCAAGTCTGATTATTGTCGTGTTTTTAAAATCTTTATCAAACTTCAAGATATTTCCAACATCTGCCCCCCTCCAACTATATATCGATTGATCATCATCACCAACGCAACACAAATTCCCGTTACTCATGGAAAGTAGTTTTAACCATATATATTGAGCAACGTTTGTATCTTGATATTCATCGACCATTATATACTTAAACTTATTTTGATATTTTTCAAGAATCTCGATATTACATTTAAAAAGCTCAATAGAAATTTTAACTATATCCCCAAAATCAATCGCATCGAGCGACTCAAGTAAATCCTGATAGTAATAGTATATGTTTGCTGCGGTTTGTTCTATTCCAAACCTTTTTGACATTTTTTTCGCTTCATCCGGATTTCGGCATTGATCCTTCCAACGATTTATGTGATACGCAATTTGCTTTGGGGCATTTTTTTTGTCATCGATTTCATAGTCTTTCATTATCTTTTTTATTAACCTTAACTGATCATCCGCATCTATTATCGAGAAATTAGATGTCCTTTTAAATTTTTCATAAAAAGGACGAATCATTCGAAGAGCCAATGAATGAAAGGTACCAATCCAAAAAAAGTCTTCCTTATTTGAGAATATATTTTCACATTTGCTAAGAATAGATATTGTTCTTTCTTTCATTTCTTTGGCGGCTTTGTTGGTAAAAGTAACTGCTAATATTTCACCGATTTGGCACAATCTCTCCGATATGATATATGCTATTCTTGAAGTTAAAACTCTAGTTTTTCCCGTTCCAGCACCTGCAAGGACTAAAACCGCCCCTTCGGTTGTTCGGACGGCCTTTTCCTGATCCTCGTTTAGGGTTGATAGGTCAAACACTATATAACATCGAGATTACAAAGCTTCACATACTTCAATATGCTATCATATGCATGCCGCTTTTGCAATTTCTTAGAAACTGAGGGATTGACACGTTGTATCATCCTAGTCTAGAATCGTGGAGGTGTAGGTTGGAAGGGTGGCCGAGTGGTTAAAGGCAGCAGACTGTAAATCTGCCGACGTTAGTCTACGTAAGTTCGAATCTTACCCCTTCCACCACAATTTTGCGGGTGTAGCTTAGTGGTAAAGTCCCAGCCTTCCAAGCTGGTCATGTGGGTCCGATTCCCATCACCCGCTCCAAGTTTTTATGTGTTGTGTTTCGTTGTGTTTTGGTTTTGATTGTGTTGAAGCTGTGCGTTCCCAAGTTTTGGAGCGATAAAAATAGTAAATTTATCAAGTTTTTGGAACCAATATCGAAGTTGTATTCCTTTATTTCTGCCGCCAAATTAAGTAGTGTCGTTCCTGAAAAGTTGCAAGTTCCAGTCGTGTGTGTCGGCAACATCGTTTTAGGAGGAGCCGGAAAAACTCCAACTGTTGAACTGGTTTGTGATATTTTAAAAAAAAAATTTAAAGCGCCTTGTATACTTAAAAACGGATATGGTGGATATCTAAAAAATGTTGTACGTGTCGATCCTTCCCTTCATTCTTATTTACAGGTCGGAGATGAAGCTTTGCTATCTGCAAACATCGCTCCAACTTGGATTGGAAAAAATAGGCTTAATTCCGCAAAAGCAGCACTTTTAGCGGGAGCTGATGTTGTCATTATGGATGATGGCTATCAAAACAATTCGATCGAAAAAGATCTCAAAATCTTGGTAGTTGATTCTGGTCAGCAATTTGGAAATGAGCATTTAATACCAGCTGGCCCGCTTCGAGAATCCGTTGAATCTGGAATTAAAAAATCTGATTTTGTTTTGATTATTGGGGAAAAAAATTTGGAATTAGAAGATAGGATAAAACGAGGCAACCCTAATATCCCTATTTTTAATGCAAAAATGAAAGTAATTAATCCAATAAAATTGGAAAGTGACAAAGTTGTTGGTTTTTGTGGATTGGGATACCCTCCGAAGTTTAAAAAAACGCTAATAGAATGCGGGTTCGAAGTGATAGATTTTATTCCATTTTCAGATCATCACCCCTATACGATCACTGAGATTCAAAAGCTAATAAACGCGGCAAAAAACATCGGAGCAAAACTAGTTACGACTATGAAAGATTACGTTAAAATTCCAGAAATATTTAGAGGGGAAGTGATAGCTATAGAGGTGAAGCTTGAGATAAAGGGAAATGAGCTGAAAGATTCGATATTCTCTTCATTGAAAATTTAGTATGGTAATCATAGATTTTTATTGATATTTTTTGCTACAATAGCTGGAACTGGATGGGTGGTTGAGTGGTTGAAGGCACCGGTCTTGAAAACCGGCAAGGGGGTAACTCCTTCGTGGGTTCGAATCCCACCCCATCCGCCAAAGCAGTTTTTGCTTGAAGACACAGGGGCTCCGTTCCCCCTTTTGCCCCCTTACATCCCTCGCCTTTCCCTTTTCCCCCTCCTAAAATATTGATAGTTTGTATATATTTATTATATAAAAATCAGAACTTGATTTTTATAAGAGATTTTTTATGTTAACAGAACAAATGTGTAAAGATTTTACTCCGACACAAAAGAATGTACATAAAACAGATAGCAAAGGATTATTTTTAAAAATTCAACCTGATGGAGGAAAATATTGGTTATTCCGGTATAGGTTTGCAGGAAAACAAAAGTTTGTTCATATAGGAAGGTACTTAGACATCTCCTTAGAAGAAGCGAGGAAACAGCGAGATGAGCTACGAGCAGCTGTTAAAGAAGGTAGAGATCCCGCTTTAGAAAAAAAGTTAGCAAAGCTAAGACAGAAAGTCATAATGGAGCACACACTTGAAAGTGTTTGTAGAGAGTTTATGGAAAAG
>JAIRYO010000067.1 GCA_031267725.1 Holosporales bacterium
TTGAACAGGTTGTGTATATTTATTTCTCCATTTGTATATCGTCTCATTGTTGAATTTACGTATTTTCATAAACATGCAAAAATCATTTGTAATATGTTTTTCCTAAAAATTGTTAAGAAAAGCACAATCGATTACATAAACTTGCGTTTATAACAGAACGGTGTATGATCAAGTTTTTCATCTGAAAGGAGTAAGAAGCAAATACATTTTCATATAACGAATTGTAAAACTTCAGTTGTTAGAAAATTAGGTAAAAAATACTTCTGAATGGACAATAGTACGGTAAATTGATAAGTAATTTGCATTCAAAAATTTCTCTCCATCAAAAATTCGCAATTTAAATAAGTTATCGATAAACTCGCAAAAATAAACATAAGTGATCTAAAAAACAGTGAAACGTGATATCTAACAAAAAAACTAAAAATATGAATTAACAAATAGGAAGAAAATTCAGAAATACCACGTTTCTACAAAAGAGAAAACCTAACCTTAACAAACTCCTTAAGTAGACAAGCAATATCTGATTCTATTTGGTAGTGGATTATACTATAATAACACAATGATTGATGTTTTTTATTCAAAATAATATGGAAAATTCTCCAATATCAAATGCTGCATCCGATATAGTGAGTAATTTACCTCAAGATGTAGCTGTCAGTGGAGTTACTGGAGCAACTTCGACAATTTACGATTCGTCTGTGTTTGCAATGTTTTGGAATGCTGGGTTCGTAATAAAGGTCGTTGTATTGATTTTGCTTGCAGCATCTGTTTGGTCTTGGACAGTTATAATTGGAAAACACCTAAAAATGAAAAAACTTATACTGGACACTGATGAGTTCGAAGATCATTTTTGGTCTGGAACACCTTTGGAAACCTTGTATAAGGAATTAAAAGAGACGGCGTTTAATCCAATGGTTAACGTTTTTTGTACAGCAATGGCAGAGTGGGGTAGATTTTTAAATAGCAATCAATCGACTGATTCATCATCCACAAAATTACTTGAAGGACGAATTGATAGAGCGGCACAGATAGCCATTAGGAAAGAAATCGACGAACTTGAAAAAGGTTTAGGATTTCTTTCTTCTTTAGGAACAAACGGAGTCATCGTTGGACTTTTCGGAACTGTTTTAGGAATTTTAAATGGATTTAAGGCAATTGCTATTCAACAAAATGCTAGCATTGCCATCGTTGCCCCAATAATATCGGAAGCCTTATTTACCACTGCTCTCGGTATAGTAGCTGCCATTCCAGCTGCTGTTGGATATAACAAATTGATGAATGATACGAATAGATACATAAATAGACTTGAAACTTTTGCCGAGGAATTTTGTTCCATTGTGTCGAGGCAATTTGATGAGCGTTAGAAATAATAGACGGCAAAAATCGCAAGTTTATATTAATATAGCTCCACTTGTCGAGGTCATGCTCGTTGTTATCATTATATTCATGGTTACTGCTCCCATGCTTAACGTTAGTGTGCAGGTTAATCTTCCACAAACAAGAGCGGCATCGCTAGCAGAGACGAAAGATGCTCCAATTATTATATCAATTGATAAAGATTCCAAGATTTACGTTGAAGAAGCGAATGTCACTTTAGATGAATTAATCCGAAAATTACCAATAATTTTAGAAAATGGAAAAAGCGATGTAGTCTACATTAGAGGCGATAAAGACCTTCAATATGGAGTTATTATGAAAATAATGGGAGTTATCTCTTCAGCAGGAGTTTGTAAAGTTTCTTTGATTTCCGAAATTGATTCATCAAACTCGAGCTCTGCGTCAAATGGTGATTTGAAACAAAAATTAAAAACTCCCTTAGAGAGAAAGAAAATTGATGAAAAAGGTATGTGATGAACAGAAAACCTTTTATAATCTCATCTGTTTTGCACGCTGCTGTGTTTCTGCTGCTTTATGCAGATGTTGGTAGGATTTTTTCATCAAAAATTAAAGATTCGGGATATGCTGTTTTTGATTTTGTTGAATTGGGAAAAAAAAGTAAGGCTCCGGTACTTTCTGACCAAGATGGAAAACTGAGCAAAACAAAATCCGATATTCGAGATGATGAAGCGAGTACAAAAACACAAAACTCTGCTGATTTACCAGAGAAGACAGAAGAAGAAACAACGGTTAGAGATATCATCAATAAAGAAGAGCAGCGTAAAGTTGTTGTAAAAAAAGATGAGAAAAAGAAGCAAGTGCAACCAAAAGTTAAAAAAAACAAGAAGGTAATAAAAAATTCGGGTAGTCCATCAAAAACGAGAGAAAAGGCAGTCGTCAATCTGAAGAAGAATAAAAAGAAAAATAAAGTAGATCCGAAGATAGCAAAAAAATCTTTCAGTAGTATATTGGATAATGCTGCCGCCATAGGTGACAATGAAAATAGCGGAATGAAGGCTGAGGAAATTGGAGAGGTGCTGACTGCAACTCAAATTGATTTAATTAGACAGACAATACGAAAATGCTGGCACTTCCCTGCCGGATTGAAGAGCGCTGAAGATTTAGTGGTTGATATAAAGATGGAGCTCGATCAAAAGGGAAATGTTATAAAAGCGGAAGTTATAAATAGCGGCAGAATGAATAGTGATCCT
>JAIRYO010000074.1 GCA_031267725.1 Holosporales bacterium
AGAACCACTCGGCCCGCCTCAAACATAACAGACTTCTGCCTGGCTCCCCCTGGATAGACCGTAAACCATGCCCCAATGATTTTTGTATTTCTTTTTATAATACTTTAAGCATGATATATAGCAATCTCTGAATATTACTTAGAGGGGTTGATTCTATATGTAAGGGATGAAGAGATTGCTTTATATATCTTGTCTAAAGCATTATAAAAAAAATACAAAAATCATTTAAGCATGGTTTACGGTCTATTCAGGGGGAGCCAGGCAGAAGTCTGTTATGTTTGAGGTTTGAGGCGGGCCGAGTGGTTCTCAAACTTTTAAGCATTCGTTGAAGATCTACGTTGCGGAGGCCGGATGGTTCAAGCTTTAATAGGGCAGGATGAAAAGAAAGAAATACACGAATCATTTAAGCATGGTTTACGCTCTATTCAGCTTGGGCCAGGCAGGAGTCAGAGTTATTAATATACGAAAGCTAACTCCGCATCATTTTCTCTTATACCTGTTTGAACGTATACAAATATCTCTATGAAATTGATCTTATTTCCCATTCAATATAAAATCGAAACCGATTTAGTTCAGATAAATGGATCTACACTATGGAGAACAAAAAGATTACTGTTCTGTTTGGAGGATGGTCTACAGAACGTGAAATTTCAATCAATTCAGGAAAGAATGTTTCAAAAATGTTAAAAAAGATGGGATATGAAGTTTTCGAATTGGACGTCAGAAAAAATTTAAAATCTTTAACAGAAGAGCTTTATAAATCAGATCCTGATTTTATTTTCAACCTTTTACATGGAGAAGGTGGAGAAGACGGTACAATTCAAGGAGTTTTAGAAATTTTCGGTGTTCCATACAGCAACAGTGGCGTTTTAAGTTCTGCAATCTCTTTTGATAAACGAATATGTAAGGAAATCGTAAAAGCGAGAGGTGTTAGAGTTGCTGATGGATTCGAAATTGATTGGGATGACATTAAGAATATAAATGAAAAAGACAAATTAAAAATGGAATATCCATTCGTCATAAAACCGGTAGCTAACGGTTCGAGTATTGGTGTGTTTATAATTTTCGATGCAAATGACTTGAATAAGTTAAAAAATGTAAACTGGACGTTTGGAAAAGTCATGGTGGAAAAATATATAGAAGGTCGCGAATTTACGGTATTAGTATCTAATGGAAAGGTTATTGGGGCCGTAGAAATAAGCTATAAAAGTAAGTTTTTTGATTTTGAAAGTAAATATATAATGGACGGTGCTGTCCATGTTTCAAATTACAAAATAAGCAAATTTGCCCTTAAAGAAATGTTTAGTATGGCGGAAATAGCATTTAACGCCTGTAAATGCAGAGGATATGCACGCGTCGATTTTAGATATGACAACAACAACGTTTACTTTTTGGAAATCAACACCCAGCCAGGAATGACAGAGCTATCTCTAGCACCGGATATCGCAAGACTTAACGGAATTTCCTTTGAGGAATTTTTGAAAGGGAGCATAGAAGGTTTTCTCAAATCCTAATAAAAATGCGACCCATCTTCTGAGTTAAAGGTAGGTAAAATATGCTTAAATTTCTATGTGTTTCTTGATTTCTATTCTAGGGCTTTTTATCATTTATTTTTCTCAGATAAAAAGCTGGTCGGGAAGAGCGGATTCGAACCGCCGACCCCTTGCTCCCGAAGCAAGTGCGCTACCAGGCTGCGCCACTTCCCGTGTGTGTTCACAATGGTAATGTTATATCCCATAGTTTGTCAATATATCCTAGAATTTATTTTCATGATATTTGTTTTTCAGAATTTCGATTCTATATTACTATCAGTAGTCTCTTCTACTCTATTTAAAGTGATAGCTTTTTGGGGGCAGACTTTTTCACATAAACCGCAATAGCAACATCTGCTTATATCAAATTCAGGGTATTCGTGTTTTTTCAACTTTATCGACCCGCTTGGGCACCCCATTTCACACGAACCACAACGTACACATCTTTCTTTGTTTACTTTCGGATATCGTCTAGCATCTTTCGCTTTCTTTATTTCCAAAAGCTTTCGAGTTACAGGGCGTCTAAAAGTACCTTTCAAACAAAGCATTAGCGCGGAAAAAATGTCGTGCAGCAAAATTTTTTTCAATTTCGGAAAATATGCAAACTTAGCGATCTCTAGTTCATTCTAAGACATCACCGATTCTGAACATATAAAAAAATACGTTTTAAGATAGGATATATATGGCCTCCATTAGATGTGAAGTTACTTTTCATCTATGGATAACCATGACTCCTGCCTGATCCAACCTGAATAGGCAGTAAACCATCTCCTTTCCTCCCCTCATATATTACCAACCCCTCTAAGTAATATACAGAGATTGCTATATATCATGCTTAAAGCATTATAAAAAGAAATACATAAATCATTGGGGCATGGTTTACGGTCTATCCAGTTTCTCGTGGCTGAGTAAGGAGCTCGCCTCCCCTTCATTAAAAAAGTTTTCCAAAATTAACGGAATATTAAACTTTTTGTGATATGCTAAGCTTGTGCTTGCAAAACGAGAGAACAACTCAGGTGTTGCGACCGGACCCGACCGGAGGTCCCCCAGTG
>JAIRYO010000005.1 GCA_031267725.1 Holosporales bacterium
ATAACAACAATAAAGAGATGGGTGAAACAGTATTTAGAGGTTGGACATTTGAAGAACAAACCTCTAACCAAGTTAGTATATGTTGATGAAAGTGGAATAGATGAGTATCTATTCAGAGAGTACGGTAGAGCAGTAGAACAAGTATAGTTGCAGGGAAGAATATAGAAAAAGGAAGAGTAATAGTTATGGATAATGCAAGTTCCCCAGATCTCAATCCGATTGAACAATTCTGGAGTTGGCTTAAGAGAAAAGTGAGAGAGATTTTGCACAATTATGCTTCTTTAGAGGAAACCATCCAGACCCCCTTTCAACTAATTTGAGTATAGTATTGATTTTTTGTGAGTGAAAGCTATATGAATAGAACAAATGTTGTCATATCAGATATTACCTGCATGAAAGATAAATTTTGTGTAGCAGGTTGGGATGTGGATGAGTGTCGAATGAAACGTTTGCTTGTTAATGGTGGATACTGGAATCTATCTAATTTATCGAAGCTTGGGGAATGGTATTCGCTGATTACTGTTGATACAACTTCCCCTGATAAATCTCGCAGTTATCCTCAAAGAACTGATGATGTTAATGTTGACTTTGATAGTATATGTTGTCAAAAATCATTTTCATCAGGCTGAGAGGTTGTTGCAAAACTTAATGAATCCATCTCTTAGAATATTATGGATATTTTTGATAATAAGGTCGTAGAAAATTCGTATGTACAACAGCACACAACATGTTCTTCACTAGGAGTAGTGGAAATTCCAGCCAATAACATTTCATTTATAATAGAAAACAGTAAACTTCGAGCAAAAATAAATGATAATGATAAAAATGAATATATTTTGCCTGTAAGTTGCAAATATATTCGTGATATTTTTGAACATGATAAAAATATAGAGGAGATAAATTCTATTCTTACCAAAGAATGGATAGCACATTTGAGAATTGGACTTGCAAGACCGTTTTTAATGCAAGAGAATCATTGTTATCTCATGTTGAATGGATTGTTTTTAAGAAAATGATAACTCTTTTTACCATCGGATTCTGCGGAAAGAAAGAGGCAGAATTCTATGATTTGCTTAACAACGCAGGAGTCAAGCTTCTTATAGATATACGTCTATGGAGAGGATCTCGTTTCGTCCCATGGGCAAGTGGAGAGAATATCAAATCAATTTTAAAAGATCGATATATTCACGTTCCAGAATTCGCTCCTACAAAAGAATTGTTAATTGATTACAAGGGCAATAAAATCACATGGAATGAATACGAAAAGATGTTTAATGAGGTAATTAACCATCGCATGATAGATAAACAATTTCCGAGAGATTTACTCGATGGAGCTTGTCTTTTATGCTCTGAAAAGAATTATGAAAAATGTCACAGAAGACTGGTTGCAGAATATCTTTCAAATAATTTTGCAAACTCTAAAATCAAGCATTTGTGATATTAGACCTCTTTCGAAACTCATAAATTCAACTCAAGGTTATAGATTCCTCCAATGAGATTGAATCTCAGTCAAAATCTCTTCCTTCTACTTCTATATCTATCAGCTATTATCTTGATAAATCCCTATTGTATTCTCTGAGATACTCTAGAGTCATCAGTAGTTGTTCTTTTATTCCTGTTAGTCTCCTAAATTGTTCTTCAGATAAATCTGTCACTTGTTCGTACTTCATATTGTTTGTTTCTCTAATAGACCTCTTTATATGTTACTACACCTTTTCGATCTTTGTATCTAGTTTCGAAAGAGGCCTATTCTTTGACTTCTCAAAAGATTAAGATTTACCGCGCCTACATCCACAGTCCCAATTAACGCAATTGCAATATAATATTATTTTTTATTTAGAAAATAAAGTATTTTTTTTAATAAAGGTTATTACATATATAATATTGTTATAATTAAAACAAGTTTTAGATTCCCAAACACTCTGGTTTTCAGTTAAAATGATTGCAAGAAAAAATAGCGCAAAAATTAGATTTACCCAATTTATGTATTTGATAATTATTTTAAAATTGAAAATCAAAAGGTTATAAGAGAGAGGGGGCATGCTATAATTTCCGGAAGGCTTTCCCATTTATGTTAAAATGACGAACATGTTAAAGAGAAAAATAGAAAAGTATTTTGATGAGGAGGTCTCAGACCTTGCTGATGCACTTCGTTGCATCGACGAGGTATTTTCCCTATTAAATACCGGAGAAATCAGAGTATCTGAGAAGATAGCAAAAAAGTGGAAAGTAAATACATGGATAAAAAAAGCTATACTCCTCGGGTTTAAGCTAAGAGAGGCATCTGAACAAGATCTTGATTCATTCGACAAATTCGGACTGTTGAAATACAACTACGCAAACCCCCGATATAGAAAAGTTCCTTTTGCGATTATTCGAAATGGTGTTTATATCGGTGACAACGCTGTAATTATGCCGAGTTGCATCAATATTGGCGCATATATAGGGAATGACTCAATGGTTGATATGAACGCGACAATTGGATCTTGCGCACAAATTGGAGAAAGGTGTCATATAGCAGCTTCTAGTTGTATCGGTGGGGTTCTAGAACCATTAATTGAGAATCCGGTAATAGTAGAAGATAACTGCTTTATTGGAGCTAATAGTGCACTTTTGGAGGGAGTTATAGTCGAGGAAGGATCCGTTATCGCAGCTGGGGTTTCGATATCTGCATCAACTAGGATAATAGACAGATCAACCGGAAATGTGAGTTATGGTATAGTTCCTTTAGGATCAGTTGTTGTTTCTGGAAGCTATCCCAGCAATGGGATAAATATTGCCTGCGCCGTAGTTGTAAAAAAGGTTGACGCTAAAACAATGGCAAAATCCAGCTTCAACGAAATTCTCAGAGGCATTTGAAACAAAATTTGTGGTGGAAGGCTTTAAAATTTCCCTTCCTTGTTATCGATATACGCAAACAGTATGGGTCTTTCCAGTTATGGTAACAAAGTCGTTAGAAACGAGGAGTTCCGCAACCCCAGATCTTGCTGAAGCTTGACACACTTTTAGAAGTTTTTTATTTAATGTTTTCGCCCAAAATTTCGCTATTTTACAATTTGCCGATCCACAGAATGGATCTTCATAAACTCCAATTTTGGGAGCAAAATATCGCGTGTAGAAGTCAAATTTTTTGCTCCCAGGTGCAGTTACGATAATTGCTCTTTTTTCGAGAAGCTTTATCTTTTCAAAATTTGGAACTAAGTTAAAAATATCTTCAGATTTTTCCAAAATTATTATGTAACAAAAATCGTCCTCCAAGAGCATTTGGCAAGTTTTTGCATGAAGTAATAAATCCAAATCTAGTAAATCGGACGAAATTCTAATTTCGGGAATCAGAAGCGATATTGAAATTTTATTAATACCCCGATCAATCTTAAATTCCTTTAAGCCATTCGATATTTTCAGGTTATCATATATGGAAAGCTTTTGTTCAAAAATAACGTGAGCCGCGGCAATTGTACCGTGAATACACATTGGGGATTCATCACGAGGAGAAAACCACCTTATCTCAAAAGATCTTTCAGATACCTTTTTAAGGAATGCAAAATTAGGAAAGCTATAGTATCTCGCAAATTTTTGCATTTCTAAAGAATTTGGAAAATCTTCCACTGTGAAAACGCCAGAGGGATTTCCACGAAACGGCTTATCTGTAAACGCATCAATCAGAAACAGCATGGCGCCCTCCCCTCTTTCTTTTAATTATACTATGGTTTACTTTGTGAGCGATAGTAAAAAACAGGACATCAGTTTATAGGCTCTTCACTAATTTCTATAACAGACTCTTCTCTCTGCAACTGAGGAGAATTTTCTGAATTCAAAATATTTAGAACTTCTTTCTTCGTTTTCTCCTTCTCAGATTCTCGTTGGACGTTTTCCTTTTTATCTTTTTCGTTTTGTTCAAAAGGTTCATCTACTATCTCAACTGAACGACTAAACGAATCTTCAGTAAGAGATGAGTCTTCAATGGGATTTGAAACGAGAACCGCTTCATCTAGGACTTCTTTTACTGAATCTGGAAGTTCCGGCATCTTACCAGCAATCTCTGGAAGCTTCACACTAAAGTTAGAACTCTCTCCCGGCTTTTTAGGAGCATAAATGTTTACTCCGGCAAATATGCCTGCAGCTTTTCCTCCATTTAATGGAATCTTAAAACCTAACAGAATTTGATTTTTTTCCATTTTATCCGCATTAACAGACTCCACACGATATTTTTGAAGAAATCTCAAACAGGACCAATCACCAGTACATTGAATTTTAACCATGTTTCCAGTTAAGATAAAATCCGGATCATTTGGATTATAAACGGGTTTATCGGCTTGAGCATCCCCATCTGCCCACCTTAAATTAATTTCGAATGGTTGCCCAAAATACCAGATCCCAGATTTATCCATACTTACCGGCTCGATCGCAAAATCGTTGCTTGGTTTAAATATACGATCAACTAAATATTCTGTATTTTTTTCAGCTTTTTTATTTATATCAAAGTTAAATTCTAAACTAACCTTTAAAGACTCATACTGATTATCGAAAAAATTTCCACAAAACGCCCTTAAATCATGCATTTTTTTCAAAAACTCATATGGTATTTTAGCATCCCCGCCAAGTTGATAAATCTGATCTAATATGCGCTCTGGTGTTCCTCCAAACTCATCATACATCTTAAAAAACTCTTTAATTGCGGTTAAATCTGCATCCGTAGCCGTCCTTTTAGTTTTATCGTAGTCACTAAACGGATATTTGTTCTCTAAGTGCTTGATGTAATATTCTCGAAGTGAGTTATACCGAGACACATTGCGTTTCCTGATTAATACCTCTGCTCTCGCCATAATTCCTCTTTTTGTTTCTTTGATAATATTTTGGAAATAATCCCCGGAATCTCCTTTTATATCCTTTAAATCTATTTTCTCGGTTATGTTGTCAAGGTTATAACTATTAAGCAAACCTTTTATAAATTTTTCCACTGCAGTGATAGAATTTGTTGGATCTTTGTTCACAAACCCTTTGGCATTGTCAACAATTCTTGTCCATTTTGTTAGCTGGGAGAGATTTCCGTAGTTCCCATCATAGATCATTTCTGAATTCAAAAAATTCACAACTGTTTCAGCAAAATCTAATGCTAATCTAAAAATCAAGCTCCGCTGCTGTTGGAGATACAGAGAAAGTTCCTCCGTATCTGCTGCGGAAAATGCAAAAAGGCCGGCGCCATTATTTCCATTCCAATAGCTGAACGTTAGATTTTTTGGATAATAGGGTTTCTGATTTTCAAGAAGTTTATCGATATGGGTTAATAGAGAAAAACCAACTTTGTTAAGAACTCCCCTGAGATCTCCAAAAACAAACCCTAATTTATCATCACGAAGTATTCTTAATAGATTAATAAATTTGTTACCAACCCCCTTTAATTCCGCAATCTGTTTTTGAAGAATCTCTTCTGAAACTATCTCAGGAGTTATCCCACTAGGCTCATCAGTTAAACTTTGCGCTTTAGCCACTGTACTTGCTATCACAGTGCAAAGATTAGATTTTGCAAGAAGTCCAATCCCCTCCTGGATGCTTCTCGGAAAATTTTTTATTTCCGTTGCAACGAAATGCTCATAGTTTTTTCCAATGTTATATGCATATCTGATTAACTCATCATCCCAAAAAATCATTTTTCCTTCTGGAATATCCGTAATCAATTGATAATCTTCTGAAGGGGCCATAAATGGATGCGAACAAAGGGGAGACAAACAACGTTCCATTAAGTATATTCCCCTTGATGGATTCGAATTTTTTTTCTTAATTTTTGAATTTTGCCCTGAGATATCCATTTCTAATAGGTTGTTGAATTCCTCAAGTCTGGCTTTCAGATGTCCAAAATTAACCGCAGTTATGTCAAGCAATTTTTGAGCTATCTCTTTCCCAAACGATAATTCAACCCCATCTAAAAAAGAATCATACTCCTCGTCAGTTTCAAATACTTCTTTATCTAACCAAACCTTTCCCTCCTCTCCCAGTTCTTTACAAGCTTTTGAAAGTTCTTGAGAGAAATTTATTATGTTTGTGCAATCGGATGTTTCTTTTAGATTTTGCCTTGAAAATTGAGTAACAAATCTCGTCAAAATAGAAAAAATACTATTTTCAGATTCGGATGTGAATATTGTATCAAGGTAACGCTGAAATAAACTTAGGAGAATACCATATGCAGTTTGTCTGTAGGGAGAAAGATTGATGGGAGGAAATGGAGTATTCATCAGTGTTAACCTAAATTGTTGATAGTTTTCAAGGAACTCATTAGAAAGGCCTTCTTGAAATGTGTAATTTATAAGATCTTCCAGATCTTTTGGATCCCCAGAGATCCTCAATGAATCAAACTTTTTTATATTTTTTTCAAGATCGATCAATCCGAAAACATAGTTTTTTAGTTGAAAGTACTCATCGCTGTTATAAGGATTTAAAACTTTCCAAATACTATCAGATTTACTCTCCGGTTTCATATTTAGAAGTTCTCTCATTTTTAGTAGTAAATTCATATATATTGTTCTAACTACTACCTTTTGATATGAAGCCCTGAGAGCCTCCTTTAAATCGTTATTAATTGAGCTAAACCATGACGCGGGAACAAAAGCAGAAGAGAGATACATATTGTTCAGCTGTTGCATCATCAAGAGAAGTTGATTCGTGCAATTCGCCAACATTTCGTTTCCATCATTTTTAAGATTCGTATAACTCCAATCTCCAGCGTTTTTTATTAAAGAAGAAAGCTTAAAAAGGGAGGGATAAAGTATGTTTTTATTTATTTTCAATTGATCACTTGCGCTAAACAGTCCATAACTTCCAATCACAACAAAAGCAGCAGTAGAAATTTTAGCTATTAATATTGATTTGGTTATCCGATGAATTTTAGATCGCATTGGAGAGGCTATTCCATCTTCAACAAAAATTTTTCTTAATAATAAATCTTCGAAAAAAAATATCTTTTTGGCTATTAGTTGTTCGTTTCCAAAAGAGGCAGAAATACTGCCCGCCTCGTTTATATCAGCATCTGGAGTTCCAATCACCGCCATTGTATCAGAACTTTTAAGATCTCCATTAAATGGCAAAAGAGGCATCATTTTACTATCTCCTGTAAAATAAAATCCCCTGAAATAGAATCTTTCCTCTACAGATGGAGACTTAAATATTGAATCTATATAAATTCCAAGCGAGGTTTTTATAGTTAGCAATTCACTAGGAAAGATAAAAACCCCATCTCTCATAGCAGTTGTCGAGTTTTCAGAAAATATTTCAATTCTAATTTTATTAAGTTCATTTTCAAAGGTTACAAACCCCTCATCTATAATCTGAGAAGTGTAAACAACGTCTATAGAATATGGAGAAGACCACCCTAACATGTTCGACCTATTCCTAACAGGAATCTCTGAGCAAAAACTCTGAAAGCCGGGAACAAGATCAGTTTTTGTCACAACGACATACACAGGAAGTTTCATGCCAAGATAATTTTGCGCAAAGCTTAACTTCCTCGCGATGTATTGCGATCTTCTCCTTATATCTTCCTGAGAAAGCTTATTTCGACCGTATAACTCATTAGCTGGAATTGTCAAAATTATCCCATTTAACGGCTTTTTAGAACGGTAACGCGATAGCATATTAAGCAAAGTATTCCAATTTTTCTCATCTGCATTAAATCCAACTTTTGGAAGGAAGATTGTTCCTTTTATATCCAAAATGACTCCATTTTTTAAGAACCACCAGGTACACGAAGAGCCTTCCTTTTCGTCATTATAGATCTCATCATGAGTAAATCCACTCATTAGCGAAGATTTTCCAGACTCTTCAGTTCCAATTATCATGTACCAAGGAAGCTTATATTTATAATCATTTCCCAATGAGTCTTCCAAAAATTCCAGTGATTTAAAAAATGAACGAACAACGCTATTTGTGCGAATATAACCTTTCCCTATCAAATATCTGTTTGCCCATTCTCCAACAGGCCATGGATTTGCCGCCCCTGAGTCAGATGGGAAATCCATATTTTTTCTAGTTGCGGAGGGAGGAATATGGCTTTCTCTTTTTGTTTTCAGCTCCTCACGTCTTATTGAAATTAATGTAAAAATGGTAACAATAAGCATTGCGATAAAAGCTACTGAAAGGACAATTCCAATTATGAGCGGAAAGGGAATAGAACCTTGTTTCATTCCCTCTAGCGTTCTGTTTATAAGATTAGTAAACAAAATCATATAAGTGGACCTTGCCTCATTTGCTCCGAAATTCTGTCCAAAATTTCACTAACATCATAGGTTATATCCTTCCAAACAAAATAAGATATAATTATGTATAAGAAGATCACCGCAATAAGACACCAAGACCAAAAACTAAAATCTGGCAATCCCGTATTGTTAGTTTCGCTATAAGTATATTCATAACATGATTCAATCATATGAGATCTTCCTGGAAAAAATAAGCGAGAAGATTCGGTATGAAGCATTGAATATAACCTGTCTTTGTACCATTCTAGATGTTCGTTTGAATTTTGGATATCTCTGTATCTACCTTTAAAACCGAGGCTCAAAGCCATCAAATAAAGAAAGGCTACTTCTTTGTTATTTAAATCCGTAATGATTTCATCAAGCATTAAAAAGAATCTATCACCAGCAATTTCCGTATGAAATATTTGTTTTTCAAGAAGTGTATATCTCCAAAACTTTGCTCCCTCCCATTGTAAATTTAGAAAAATCTCATCTGTTAAAATAGCCATTATATATTTCGCATCATTGATAAACCTTGGATTACCTCTAGATTTCATAACCATCGTATCAGAAACATTTTCGATTATAGTAAGCAACCTTTTTTGTATTTCAACAACGCTTCCCTCAATTTCATTCCGTGTCTTTAACTCATTACTCTCCGGATACTCATAAATATCTGAAGTGTCCGAAATACCAGGAGTGAAATGCAAACTCAGAGCTTTTTCTTTTTGCCTTAAGAGTTCGTAATAGAAGGCTTGAAATCCGTGAACTATCACACTTTCACTTGCAGCAAAACTCATTTTTTTCCTTTTTCTTTCGGTAAGTATAAGATTACTTCACTAGGCTGCACTTTCACATCAGATCCCGGATTGAATATATGAAAATTTTGCTCTCCTTTTATGAAATCGTCATCTATTTCAACTTCAAAAAGCGTAACCCCTATTCCTGGAAGAATTTGCGATACCAACTCTTCAGGTAAAATATTTCTTTTTGCGCCTTTTACCCTTTTTATCCTAATTTTCTCAAGCGTAGAATCTGAAGCCATTACCGCGCTATCTACCCAATGAACTATATCAGAAACATTGGAAGCTGCTTCAGTTTTGATTCCTATATAAAACTTCCCAGAAGTGGATTTTTCTATATCCTCTATGGAAAGATATCTGTAAAAGAATTTATTTTTTCTATTAAATGAGCTTACAGAAAATCCTCGTTCTATGCTTAAAATATAATGTTCTATGAGAGTTATTACCTGATATAAACAACCGTCTATATCGTTATGATCATAAGGCTGCATAACCGGAACTACATCAGTTGGAATTAAAATAGAGACTCCCCCAAGAACGTTCGACAGCTCTTTGTATAGCTCATATGGTCTTATTTCGTTACTATAAATTAAAGCTTCTAATCCCGGCATTACCATCATAATCTGTTCAAGAATTTTTCGAGAACCAAAGACCATGTTCTCAGATGAGGAATGCCGCAATTTTTCTGATAAGTATACCGCTTTTTCCCGAATCGATCTTGTTAGCATATTGCATCTTTCCCAAAGCGGGAAGTGCTTTTCTATAAAAAAGCAAGGAGGAGTCCAATTTTTTACGTGAAAAACCCCATCTAAGCGAATAATTTTACAAAGGGGAAATCCAATACAGAATTCTGGCATATTTCTTCCAACGCATAGGAATCCATTCGGAAACAATCTGGGAATTTTAACCACATTTTCTTTGATGTTATCGTCAGGAACCAATTCTCCCTCAATCGAGTAATACCTAGTTGGATTGCCGAGAATTGGAGAAACGTCATCAGAACTCTCGGCAATTGCAAGATAAATGATACATTCATTATCTTCATCTTTCATAGAGATGTTTAAATCAATTTCCAAAGATTTTAATCCGACACACTTTTCTGGAAAGAAGCTAAAAATCAATCCATCTGGAAAAACGGCTTCAATTTCTCTTATTCTATATATCCCACCACTGAGAGCAACTGTATCAGTCTTCAAATGCCTAACTCCGAAATGGTTTGAAGAAAGAAGTTGAATTTGGCTTGCGAAAACGCGAAAATTGCGTAAATCATTTTGTTGGAAATGGTGTTGAGATAACAACATTCCCTCATGCCAATTTATATCACATGGAACTGGAAATATCTTTTTTTTGCTATTTGTCATAAAATTTTTGGCTAATATTAAACATCAAACTCTCTATTATACATTTGATATCTTATAAAAAACGTGACAAAATTTATACAAATTTATTCAAATTTTGATTTTATCGTTCTTGCAACATTTCAGGAGTAACTACGGATTTTAGGCCTTTTTTAATATTTTTAATGGCTATAAGGTGAGATTTATATTCCTCTGAAAAAATATGTGAAAGATTACCTTTATTTGCGACAAAGAAAAAATATTTCGTTTTAGCGGGAGTCATAGCGGATAATATCGCTGCTTTCCCTGGGCAGCAGATAGCAGTCGGAGGCAAACCACTGTTTCTATATGTATTATACTTTGACTCAAACCAGAGATCTTTTCTTGTTAATTTTCGTCCAATCTTTCCATACCCATTTGATATTGCATAGATTACAGTGGGATCACTCTGAAGCCTCATTTTTTTTAAAAGCCTATTATGAAAGACTGATGATAACAAAGGCCTCTCTTCAGCAAGTGCCGCCTCTTTCTCGATTATGGAAGCTAATATTAAAACTTCCTTCATCGACAAAGTAGTTTTATTTTGAGGTAAGAGCTCAGCCATAATTTTTAACATTTGGTTTTTCATTTTATTAATAACCGAAAACTTCGAATCACCAATGCAATAAAAATACGTGTCCGGCATGAGGCTTCCTTCTTCTGGAATATCTAAAATTTCCCCAAAAAGGAATTCGTTATCATTAATTATGTCTACGATCATCTTAACTGTGTATCCTTCTGGAATTGTCAACTTATGAACAATTTTCTCCCCAATTAACATTTTGATCATAAAAGAAAACGCCGTCTCTCCTTTTTTTACTACATACTCACCACTTTGAATTTTATTTTTTACTGCAGGCATATTTTCTAGTAGAAAAAAGACGTTTATCGCTCCAAAGGATTTGTCTTCCTTAATTTTTTCATACAAATTTTCATTTTTTAAGTATATCAAAGAGTGGTCGTCCAGAGTGCTTGTTCTCAGTAAAATGGCTAAAATAGAAAAGACAGCTACAGTGAAAATTAGAAGAAATTTTTTCATTCGATAATTCAAATGGTGGTCACAACAGGGATCGAACCTGTGACCCCTACGATGTCAACGTAGTGCTCTACCGCTGAGCTATATGACCACTAAACAACAATATGGATTATATAAAATCTCCCTAGTTTACACAATCTAAAATCGATCCTTGTATACGTTCAAACAGATGTGAAGTTAGTTTCCGTTTATTAATAAGTGTGAATCCGTCACAACCAAACCTGAATAGATAGACTACCAAATCCTCAAGGGAAAAGGAGTAACTAATAAGGCAAATTTTATCCTTTATTATTCGTTTTTCTATATTTCCCCAACCCCCCGAAAGTTTCTCCGATAATTCCAGAATTCCGCCCTTCCGTCTTTGTCTTTTTAGTAATCATTTCAACTTCCTCTTCATGCTTATTTTCGGTAACGGATTTCACAATCCCATGAGCATTAAAAGAAATTGCGACAGTCCTCTGATCTATAACTTTTGGCTCCAAGAAACCATTCTTTTCCAGTCTCTTTGAAACATAATACCAAGTATATCCGCCATCCGCCATTTCAATCGAGGACCTCACAGTCGGAGAACCAAATTTTTCAAAAATTGCCTGAGCAGAGTCTTTTCCAATCACAATCCCTTTAAAATCCACTGATTCAAGGACATACCCCCTGTTAATCATGGTCTTATCGCAAGCAGTCGTTCCGCAAATTACCACTATTAACAATAAATCAAGAAATCTCATTATCAACCACTTCATCGAAATTTTTGCCCTTTTCCAAATTCGATTTTGCTTTCCTCTCTACAAACTCTATAACCGCCATAGGGGCGGAATCCCCATATCTAAAACCCGCTTTCATTATCCTTATATATCCTCCCGGCCTATTAGCAAACCTAGGAGCAATTTCATCAAACAACCTTTTAACAATCTCTAAATTTTGCAATCTAGAAACAGCAAGTCTCTTTGCGTGAAGAGTTCCTTTTCTGGCCATTGTTATTAATTTTTCAACTATCGGCCTTAACTCCTTTGCCTTAGGAAGAGTTGTTCTGATTTGTTCATGTTCTAAGAGTGAGCATGACATGGCCCTGAACATGGCCTTTCTATGCGAACTAGTCCTATTTAATCTACGTTTTGCGAAACCATGTCTCATAAATATCCTCCAACAATTAATTATACTGATCATCAAGCTTCTTGGATAACTCATCCAAATTCTCTGGTGGCCATCCAAGCACTGTCATTCCAAATGACAACCCCATACTTGACAACAAAAGCTTGATTTCATTTAAGGATTTTCTGCCAAAATTCGGAGTTTTCAGCATGTCTAACTCAGATCTTTGAATCAAATCCCCGATATAGAATATGTTCTCGTTTTTTAAACAATTTGCAGACCTGACCGAAAGTTCCAATTCATCCACCTTTCTTAACAAATTCTTATTGAATGGAAACTCATCACTTTCTTCTTTCTGCTCGTACGCCTGGACCTCTTCAAAATTTACGAAATGCAAAAAATGATCCTTTAAGATAGCACTAGCCCGAGCTAACGCATCATCCGGGGTCACAGAACCATCCGTTTTTACTTTCAAAATCAATTTGTCATAATCCGTCCTCTGCCCAACTCTCGTTTGTTCAACTTTAAAATCTACTAACTCAACTGGGCTAAAAATGGCATCAATGGCTATAAGTCCTATGCTAGCTCCCTCTCCTGCTTGATCAGTAGCTGGAACATAGCCTTTACCGGAATCGATCGTAAGTTCCATATTAAGCTTTGCGCCTTCTCCTAACGTACAGATAAAGTGGTCAGGATCCAAAATTTCGACATCACTAGAGCATTCAATATCTTTTGCGCAAACAACTTTTGCCCCCTCTGCAGAAATCCTCACAGTCTTGGCTCTATCAGCATGCGTCTAAATTCTTAAAGCTTTCAAATTAAGGATAATTTCAGGAACGTCTTCCCTCACCCCCGGAATGACGGAAAACTCGTGAGCAACCCCATCTATTTTTATGGCAGTCACTGCAGAACCCGTAATAGAGGTTAACAAAGTTCGCCTCAAAGCATTTCCTAAAGTTATTCCAAATCCCCTCTCCAACGGTTCTATCACTATTGTTGCCTCTTTTAGCTGAGGATCCAAATAGCTTACATCCACCTTTCCGGGCCTTATTAACGTTTTCCAAGTATTCACTCAAATCGCTCCATATAAAAAGTCAATTTCTGCGGGCTTTTGGCGGCCTACAACCATTATGTGGCAAAGGAGTTTCATCAGATATTGATGTAACAACAAAGCCCGCCGTTTGTAATGATCTTATTGCGGTTTCCCTTCCTGCGCCTGGCCCCCTCACGATAACTCTAACATTCTTCACTCCATGCTCAGCAGCCTTTCTCGCTACATCTTCCGCCGCTAACTGAGCCGCATACGGCGTGGACTTTCTAGCACCTTTAAAACCAACAACTCCACCAGAACCAGAAGAAATTGTATTTCCTGCTTCATCTGATATCGTTATTATAGTGTTATTAAACGTAGCGTTAACATGCGCAACGGCATTAACCACATTCTTTTTTTCCCTCTTTTTTACTCTTCCAACAGTCTTTTGCACCATAAACCACCTATACTATCTAGTTGCTATCTTCTTACCCGCAATAGGAACAGCTTTCCCCTTACGCGTTCTCGCATTAGTATGCGTCCTTTGCCCCCTTACCGGCAAGCCTTTTCTGTGACGTAAACCTCTATAACAGCCCAAATCCGCCACACGTTTTATATTCATTGAAATCTCTCTTCTTAGATCTCCTTCAACCTTGTAATTTCCGTCTATTATCTCTCTTATCTTTAACACTTCAGCGTCTGTTAAATCAAAAACTCTTCTACTTTCCGGAATCCCGGCTTCTTCCACAATACGCCTTGCGTGATAAGAACCTATACCAAAAATATAGGTCAAACCAACAAGAACTTTTTTTTGTGTAGGAATATTAACACCAGCAATACGAGCCACTATTTACTCTCCTTATTCAAAATCTTCAACACCGCCCCTTTTACATCATCAAAACCCACATCCGCATCTATTCTTTTTAAAACACCGTAATTAGAATAAAACTCGATCAAGGGACTCGTCTCTTTATTATATTCAAGAACCCTCATTTTTAACGCTTCCTCATTGTCATCAACTCTTCGAGAAAATTGACTAGACCCACAAACATCACAAACTCCCTCATTCTCGGGTGCCAAGAAAAAATCATTGTATATCTTACCACACTTGGAACACTTATATCTACCAAGAACTCTTTTGAGTATAACATCGTCATCAACGACGAAATTCAGGACATGATCTATACTCTTTCCTAAACCATTAGCAAAATCGTCAAAAATCTCCGCCTGAACCACCGTTCTCGGAAAACCATCAAACAGCACATCTCTACTCGCAATGGAATCAATTTCCGCAAGCTCACTTCTCACGAGATCAAAAACCACTTCGTTTGGTAAAAGCTCCCCCTTGTCCATTATGTCTCCAATAGTCTTTTCACCAGACATGATAGGTTTCGATTTGTTATTTCTCAACATCTCACCAACCGAAACGGATACGAAACCTTTTTCAGAAACAAGATACTCTGCTTGAGTTCCTTTACCACTTCCAGGAGCCCCCAATAAAACAACCCATATGTTATTACTCATAACCTCTGCTTACATTCCTTTCAACTTACTTCTTTTGAACAGTCCCTCATATTGCTGAGCAATCATATGAGATTGAAACTGAGCAACCGTATCAATCGAAACATTAACAACAATCAGAAGACTGGTTCCGCCAAAATAAAAAGGCAAGGATATTTGAGAAAGCAGTATCTCAGGTAATACACAGATAAAACATAAGTATAGAGAGCCAATTACGGTTAACCTCATCAATAGAGTATCTATGTAATCAGCAGTCGCTTCTCCAGGTCTTATTCCTGGAATATAACTTCCAGATTTTTTTAAATTATCCGCCGTTTCTTTCGGATTAAACATAATGGCAGTATAGAAAAAAGCAAAGAAAATTACCGCAGCACAAAAGCAGAATATATACAATGGCTGCCCATGATTAAACACCCTTGAAATCGTCCCAAGAACGGAATCAGGATCAACCGAGCCAAACCCAGCAATCGTCACCGGAAGCAATAATATGGAAGAAGCAAAAATGGGAGGAATAACTCCAGCGTTATTGAGTTTAAGAGGAAGATATGAGTTTTGTTGCTGAGCCGGCATATTAACCATAGTTTGCCGTTTTGGATATTGAATAACAACTTTTCTATTGGCTTTCTCCATAAAGATTATAAAAGCAATAACAGCAATAACCATTATTAACAAAACGAGCAAGGCCATTATAGAAATAGCCCCCTGCTTTCCCATAGCAAAAGTGTTAAACAACGCTGCCGGTAAATTAGCGACTATACCTGAATAGATAATTATGGAAGATCCGTTACCTAGACCTCTTGAGGATATCTGTTCGCCAAGCCACATGATAAAAAGTGTTCCCCCCGTTAAAGAAGTCATAGTTGTAAATCTGAAAAACATCCCTGGATCAAGAACAGCACATCCCGAATGTCCCATCATTCGTTCAAGTCCCACAGCTATTCCATACCCTTGCAGCAACGCAAGAGCTACTGTGCCATATCTCGTATACTGATTAATTTTTCGTTTTCCAGATTCCCCCTCCTTTTTTAAAGCAGCAAGCTGAGGAGACATAGACGTCAAAAGTTGAACTATGATACTAGCCGAGATATACGGCATGATGTTCAGCGAAAACACAGTCATACGACCGATCGCTCCTCCGGAAAACATATCTAAAACGCCAAACAGACCCCCAGCATGGTTTCTGGTAAACTCGGAAACAACGGCTGGATTTATACTAGGAAGAGGAATATATGTTCCTAACCTATATACAACTAATATAAAGAGAGTGAATAATATACGCTTCTTCAAATCTATCGATTTCTTAAAAGAGGAAAGGTTAAAATTTTTCGCAAACTGTTCTATGGAAGATACCATTTTAACTCCCTACCCTATCGTTAAGGTTCCACCCACTTTTTCAAGCAGGTCTTTTGCCTTCATACTAGATCTTTTCGCTAAAATTTTCACGGGAAAATTGATTTTTCCATTCGCAATCAATGAGACGCCATCAGCTGAGCTTGGCATATATCCAATCTTTACTAAAAACTTTTTATCAATTGTCTCCCCTTCAGGAAGAAGCTTATTTTTCAATATTCTATAAATTTTAAAAAAATCCAACTCATACAGTTTTAATCCATGAATATTAACGAATCCCCTTTTAGGCAACCTTCTATAAATCGGCGTTTGCCCACCTTCGAACCCATTCAAACTCACTCCGGATCTGGCCGTTTGCCCCTTTCCTCCCCTACCAGAGGTCTTCCCCAAACCGGAGCCAATACCACGTCCCAAAAGCTTAACTTTTTGCCTTGCGCCACTGTTATCACGTATGTTATTCAATTTAAAATTATCAATCATATATCCCTCTACGACACAACCTTTACCATATGACGGACTTTTTCAATCAGTTTTAAAACCGAATTATCCGCAACGAGCTCTCTTTCTGCACCTATTTTGCCCAAACCAAGAGACTTTAAATACAAAGCTTGACGCTTACTTCTCCTTATAGCGCTGCCACTCTGCCTTATTTTAATCATTTCTTTTTTCACTGTCGTATCTCCAATTTTCTAATTTTCCTGAGCAGACACATTTTTTTGGCCCGCATATCTTCTTTCAAGAATATCTGTAATCTTCTTCCCAAGCTTCGCAGCAATTTGCTTTGGAGGGATTATACCTCTTAACGCAGCAAAGGTAGCACGCACCATGTTATGATAATTTCCAGACCCTACCGACTTGCTAACTATATCCTGAACACCTAGCGCCTCAAAAATAGCCCTCATCGGACCTCCTGCAATAACACCAGTACCAGCTGGAGCAGACCTTAAGAAAACATGACCAGCACCAGTTCGTGCGGAGGAATCGTGACGAATTGTCCGCCCTTCTCTTAGGTAAACTCTTATCATGCGCTTTTTTGCCTTTTCTCCCGCTTTTCTAACCGCGTCTGGAACCTCTCTCGCCTTAGCAGAAGCATATCCAACACGCCCTTTTCCATCACCTACAATCACTAAAGCTGAAAAACGCATATTCTTACCACCTTTAACAACTTTGGTAACCCTCCTAACGCTAACTAATTTTTCAACAAGCTGCTCCTGCGTTTCATTACGTTTTCTGTCGTTATCATTCACCTTCAGCATAACAATCCATCCTAAAAATTAAGACCACTCTCTCTCGCACTATCAGCGAGAACCTTAATTCTCCCATGATATAAGAATCCAGATCTATCAAAAACTACACTAGATATGTTCTTTTCCTTGGCTTTTAAAGCAACTGCCTTACCAACACAAATTGCCGCCTCTTTATTCCCGCCACTTTTAACCTTATCTTTTATATCCTTCGATAAAGTTGAAACGTGAATAATCGTATTTTTTCCACTCTCATCCAGTATCTGGGCATACATATGATTGTTTGTTCTATGCACCAACAATCTATACTTTCCCTTTAACGAAGCGGAAACTTTGAAACGCTGCCTAGATTTACGAATTTCACGCAATTGAATTGAAGTTTTCATACTATTTCTTCTTCCCCTCTTTTCTATATACAAACTCTCCCATTTTTATAATTCCCTTCCCTTTATAAGGCTCCGGTTTTCTATGACTTCTCAAAAAGGCAGCAACATCACCAATCTGCTTTTTCGAATGCCCTCCAATAGTCAACAAAGTAGGTTTAGAGCAAGTTATGGTAATTCCTTTTGGAATCTCATATTCAATATCATGACTAAACCCAAGCTGCATAACCAATTTATTTCCAGAAACAGAGGCTTTATAACCAACTCCAATCATCTCTAAATCGACCTTAAACCCCTTATCCAATCCGATCACCATATTGCTTATATTTCGCTGAGAAGTCCCCCAAATGGAACGAGTTATTTTCCCAGAGTCCTGGGGAGTTAACAAAATTCCATCGGAAGAAACTTTAGCAATAATACAAGGAGGAATCGTATAAGTTTCCTCAACTCCATTTTTTTTCACAGTCAAGACAGCGCCATCATGAGCAACGCTGATTCCCGCCGGAATCGTGACCATATGCTTACCAACTCTAGACACAAATACCCCCTCAAAAAACAGAACAGATGACTTCGCCACCAAGCGAATGTTTTCTAGCTTCAGTATCAGACATAACCCCCATGTCCGTCGAAAGAATATTTATTCCCATACCATTTTTCACAAAAGGGAGTTTACTAATTGAAGAATAAATTCGTCTTCCAGGTTTTGAAATTCGTTTAATCTCACAAATAACCGGTTTCCCTTCAAAATACTTCAATTCTATCCTCAAGACTCTATGCCTAATCCCCTTTTCAGACCCAATAACAGAGTAGCCCCTGACATAACCTTCACTCAAAAGAACCTTAACAACATCCTCTCTATTCCTCGACATCGGAGAATCTACAACTTTCTTATTCACCATTTGGGCGTTTCTAATCCTTGTAATTAAATCGCTAATCGAATCAACAACACTCACTTTATATCTCCTACCAACTTGCCTTTGTTACACCAGGTAAAAATCCAGCTGAAGCCAACTCTCTCAAGGCTATTCTGGACATACCAAATTTTCTATAAAAACCTCTTGGCCTTCCTGTCAAGCCACACCTATTTCTCACTCTCACCCTAGAAGAATTTCTCGGCATTTCTGCTAATTTATGAACCATAGCGACCCTCTCATCAAGAGAGATCGTTCTGTTTCTTATAACCTTTTGCAATCCGAATCTGGTATCTTTTTTATTGCTTACCATTTTCATTCTTCTATTATTGTTTTCGACAGCACTCTTTTTCGCCATATCCTCTTTCCTAAAAAATCATCAACTAGTGAATGGAAATCTGAGAGCTTTTAACAAAGCTAAAGCCAATTTATCATCCCTCGCTGTAGTGCAAACAGTTATATCAAATCCTCGGATTTTATCAATCTTATCATAATCAACTTCGGGAAAAACTATCTGTTCTTTAATTCCCATAGAAAAATTACCTCTTCCATCAAAACTCTTACTGGACAATCCTCTAAAATCCCTAACTTTAGGCAAAGCTATATAAATGAGTCTATCAACAAACTCATACATCCTGCTTTTACGCAAAGTAACTTTAGCCCCCAAGCTTACTCCTTCTCTTAGTTTAAAGCCAGCAATTGATTTTTTTGCCTTCGTTACAACTGGCTTTTGTCCGGATATTGAAGCAAGTTCATCCACAATCCGCTGCATAATCTTACCATCATGAGCCGCCTCAGATGATGTGCAATTTAACACCACCTTATCTAACTTAGGAAGCATAAGATCATTGGAGACTCCAATTTCCTTTTTCAGAAGATCTTTAACTTCAGAAAAATACCTATCTCTTGAATAACTCATAACATCATCCTCTAGCAAACAGCTCCAGACTTTTTGAAATAGCGAACCTTCTTTCCAGCATCATCTAGCTTGTAACCAATTTTAGCTGGTTTATCCGTTGACGGGTCTATTAAAGATACATTAGAAATATCTATCTGCAGCTCCTTTCTAAAGGCCCCATCTGGATGGCGATAATCCGGTTTTGCATTTCTAGTCACTACATTTATTCCCTCAACTACTATCTTAGCGTTTTCGAGAACTACCTTTTTTACAGTGCCACGCTTACCTTTGTCCTTTCCAGTAACCACAACGACCATATCACCTCTCTTTATCTTAAACTTAGGTTGCGTCATATCACAAAACCTCCGGTGCCAAAGAAATAATTTTCATATACCCAGCATTCCTCAACTCTCTAGTTACTGGACCAAATATACGACTCCCCACGGGCTCTTTCTGTTTATCAATTAAAACAACCGCGTTATTATCAAAAGAAATTTGCGTCCCATCACTCCTTTTAACAGGTTGACTTGTTCTGACTATAACAGCTTTATAAATCTCCCCTTTTTTGACCTTCCCTCTCGGAACAGCATCTTTTATAGTAACAACTATAACATCTCCAACGCCTGCATATCTCCTCTTGGACCCACCAAGAACTTTAATACACAAAACCACCTTAGCTCCAGAGTTATCTGCTACGGTCATACGAGATTCTGCTTGAATCACAATCCACCTCCAGATTTCCATTTAGGTTCGACAATCCATTTTTTAGTTTTAGAAATTGGTCTAGATTCAATTATTTTTACAAAATCGCCAATCTTACGAGAATTAGACTCATCGTGTGCAGCATATTTCTTATGTAACCGCACATATTTCCTATATATCGGATGCATGACGCGTTTCTCAACTCTCACAAGAACGGTCTTATCGCATTTATCACTAACAACAACCCCTTGTAACACTCTACGAGGCATAACTTACTTCCTCCTTACTTTTGTTTTTTTTAGCTGAGTTAAACGAGTCTTAACTCTGGCTATATCTTTTTTACACACACGAAAAGCAGATGTCTTTATGTTTTGCATCGTTTTAGAAAGAATCCTCAAATTCATGTGCTCCATCTTCAGCTCAGCGCAAAGAGCGCATAACTCCTTTGGATTTTTTTTTAATAAATCGATAAATTTCATTTCTTATCCCTCATGCAATCCTCTTAACAAATTTAGTTTGAATAGGGAGTTTCGCCGAAGCAAGCTCAAACGCAGATCTTGCTACATCCTCAGGAATTCCATCAAGTTCAAACATAACTCGTCCAGGCCTAACTCTACAAGCCCAATACTCCGGAGCTCCCTTACCACTTCCCATACGAACCTCAGCTGGCTTTTTCGAAATCGGAAGATCAGGAAATATCCTTATCCAAACACGACCAGACCTCTTTATACAACGAGAAATAGCCCTTCTAGCAGACTCTATTTGTCTAGCAGTTATCCTTGCCGGTTCAACTGCTTTTAAACCAAAATTACCAAAATTCACCTCAACACCAGCAGACGCAATGCCCTTTATCCTGCCTTTGAAAGCCTTTCTATATTTAGTCTTTTTTGGAAACAACATAACTATAAACCATAAAAATCATAATCTCTTATCCCTAGAAAAGACATCTCCAACCTCATAATCACTTTTATATACCCAAACTTTTATCCCACAAGTTCCATACGTAGTTTTAGCAACTCCAATACTAAAATCAACATCAGAGCGCAGAGTATGAAGAGGAACTCGCCCATCTCTATACCATTCCGTTCTTGCGATCTCCGCACCGTTCAATCTACCCGAAACATTAATTCTTATCCCGAGGGCTCCAAGCTTCATTGCAGACTGCATAGCTCTTTTCATTGCCCGCCTATAAGAAACACGTTTTTCAATTTGAGAAGCAATGCTCTCTGCTATTAAATAAGCATCCAATTCTGGTTTTTTTACCCCAGTAACATTAATAGCAAGGTTCATTCCAAGAATCTTTGTTAATTTCTTTTTTAATTTCTCAAGATCCTCCCCCCCCTTTCCAATCAAAGCCCCTGGCCTTGAAGCATATATTTCGATAGAAACTTTCTTTGTCGGTCTCTCAACAACAACCCTTGCGATACCGGCCGATTTATAATTCTTTTGAATATAATCTCGAACCTGAATATCCTTAAATAATAAATCAGAGTATTCCTTCTCTGAAAACCATCTAGATTCCCAAGTTCTCAGTATACCTAATCTTAAACCAACTGGGTTTACCTTTTGCCCCATATTATGCCTCAACTCTCTCTTCAACAACTATAGTAAGATGACTAAACGGTTTCATAATCTTTCCCCCTCTTCCACGACCTCTCGGATGAAACCTCCGAAGTTTTATGCTATATCCAACATACGCCTCTTTAACAAACAAAGAACCAGGATTAATACCATTATTATTTTCTGCATTCGCAACTGCGGACAACAAAGTTTTTCTGACATCATCAGCAATTCGCCTTTTAGAATAAAGCAACACATCCAAAGCCTTTGCCGTCCTCATCCCCCTTATCATAGATACCACAACATTCAACTTTTGAGGACTTACTCTAATTTTTCGTAAAACCGCCCTTACCGAATTATTTTGCGCAATCATTTCTTCACCTTTTTATCGGCACCATGACCATAATAAGTGCGTGTAGGGGCAAACTCTCCAAATTTATGCCCGACCATATTTTCAGAAACAGAAACCGGAACAAATTTTTTTCCATTATGCACACCGAAAATCAACCCAACAAACTGTGGCAAAATAGTTGAACGTCTCGACCAAATCTTGATAACATCCGAACGACCAGAGGCCTTCACAACCTCAGCTTTCTTCATCAGATAGCGATCAAAAAACGGTCCTTTCCAAATAGATCTTGACACTTCAAATTCTCCTTACTTGCGTTTCGATATTATATACTGGTTCGTACGCTTATTTCTACGAGTTTTTTTACCTTTCGTAGAAATTCCCCATGGAGTAACCGGATGACGGCCTCCAGAACTCTTACCTTCACCACCTCCATGCGGATGATCGATCGGATTCATAGCGACCCCTCTAACGCAAGGACGTTTTCCAAGCCACCTATTTCTACCGGCTTTACCATAACTCCTATTTTGATGATCAGGATTAGATACAACTCCAACAGTCGCAATGCAAGCTCCACTCACCAATCGCCGCTCTCCAGACGGTAATCTTAAAATAACATACACACCATCACGACCAACAATTTGAACTGAAGTTCCTGCAGAACGAGCTAACTGAGCTCCTTTTCCAACCTTTAACTCAACGTTATGAACAACTGTCCCAACTGGTATATTTTTTAACAGCATTGAATTCCCTGGTTTAATATCAGCCTTTTCAGTAGCAACAATTGAATCACCAATTTTCAATTTTTGCGGAGCAATTATATATTTGTGTTCTCCATCTGAATATTTCACAAGAGCGATAAAAGAACTCCTATTAGGATCGTATTCAATCCTTTCAACAACTGCATCAACATTCTTTTTATCACGAATAAAATCCACAATTCTATAACGCTGCTTATGCCCCCCCCCTCTATTCCAAACGGTAATATGGCCATGACTATTTCTTCCAGCCCTATCCAATTTATTTGTAGTCAGTTTTTTTAAAGGCCCCTTCTTCCAAAGCTCTGATCTATCAATACCAACGAGCTGCCTTTGGGAAGTCGTAACCGATTTATACCATTTCAATCCCATATCACTACGCTCCAACACCTAATTCAATCTTATCTCCAAATTTCAGCCTAACTATAGCCTTTTTGAAATCTCCTCTTTTACCGCGCCTTCCCTTAAATATTTTATTTTTTCCTTTGCTAACAATCGTATTAACAGAAACGACTTTAACTTCAAACACTCGTTCTACAGCTTCCTTTATTTCTGTTTTGTTAGAGGTTTTATCAACAACAAAAACGTAAGCATTAGCCTTTTCAAGAATCATCGTAGACTTCTCAGTCATAAGCGGATATCTAATAATATCATAATCTCTAAAAGTAGGTTTTATATCGTTTGTCATACCAATAACCTACTTTCTAAACTTTTTATAGCATCAACAGAAACGATGATCTTTTCCTTTCTGACGATGTCATAAACATTCACACCAATCTGTGGGAGGAAATCATACCCCACAATATTTGACATTGCCGAAAGTACACTGCTATTAGAATCAACATCCACAAATAACATAGAGCCCTCACCTCCAAATCTCGCTAAAAAGTTTTTGGTTTTCACCCTTTCTGGAAAACTTAACGAATCAACAACTAACAAATTTCCATTCTTTGCTTTTTCTGAAAGCGCCATTCTTAACCCCAATTTACGAATTTTCTTTTGTAAAGAAAACCCATGATCTCTTAAAACTGGGCCAAAAATAATTCCTCCCCCCCTGAATTGTACCGCTTTCCTAGAACCATGCCTAGCACCCCCAGATCCTTTTTGACGAACAAACTTTCTCGTCGTTCCATGAACTTCGGATTTTCCTTTAACCGCATGATTTCCACTTCTTCTCTTAGCCAACTGCCACAAAACAACTCTAGCCAATATATCTCTTCTTGGCAACACTCCAAAAACTGAATCGGAAAGCTCTAACTCGCCAGAGACTTTATTTTTATGATCTAATATTTCAAATTTCATATCTAACACTACCTAACACTTTTTTACCGCATCTCGAACATAAACCGTGCCACTCCTACTTCCTGGAACAGCACCACAGACAAAAATTACACCTTTTTCTTTATCAACTGAATGAACCCTCAAATTCAATATAGTCACTTTTGAATTCCCCATATGCCCCGCCATCCTCTTCCCCTTAAAAACACGCCCGGGAAGCGTCCTATTTCCAGTTGAACCATGACATCTATGAGTAATCGAAACACCATGGCTAGCTCTTAAACCGCCGAAACCATGACGTTTCATACTCCCCGCAAATCCTTTACCATTCGTCACTCCACTCACATCAACTAACTGCCCCTCCTCAAAATGAGTGACATCAAAAACATCACCAACATTGTAGATTGAGGAATCACCAACTCTAAACTCTTTCAAAGTACCATAAAATTTAGATCCCAATTTTTTAAAATATCCCAACTGCGGTTTTTTAATACCTCTCTCTGCAGATTCTCCTACTCCAAACTGAACAGCAGTATATCCATCCTTTTCTTTTGATTTTAAAGACAGCACAACACACGGCCCCACCTTCAAAACAGTAACCGGAACTTTTCGGCCATTATCTTCAAATAATTGAGTCATGCCAAGCTTTTTCGCGATCATTCCCACTCTCATACGTCCCCCTCTTATAACTTAATCTCAACGTCCACACCAGCCGCTAGGTCGAGTTTCATAAGCGCATCCACCGTTTGCGGTAACCAATCTCTAATATCAACCAACCTCCTGTGAGTTCTTATTTCGAATTGCTCTCTAGATTCTTTATCTATATGAGGAGAACGATTAACAGTAAACCTTTCTATACGCGTAGGAAGAGGGATAGGCCCCACGACGCCAGCACCAGTTCTTTTAGCAGCATTAACTATTTCTCGCACTGACTGATCCAACAATCTGTGATCGTATGCTTTCAGCCTGATCCTAATACTACCATTATCCATTATTAAAACATCCCTCTCTTATACACATTACTTTATTATTTTGGAAACAACACCAGCTCCAACGGTTCTTCCACCTTCACGAATAGCAAATCTAAGATTTTCTTCCATAGCGATTGGAGAAATCAATTCAACTTTAATCTTAACATTATCTCCAGGCATAACCATCTCAACCCCACTTGGAAGAGTAACCGTTCCGGTTACATCTGTTGTTCTGAAGTAAAACTGTGGTCTATAGTTTGCGAAAAACGGAGTATGACGCCCCCCCTCTTCTTTTGTTAAAACATAGACCTCAGCTTCAAAATCTGTATGAGGAGTTATACTCCCAGGAGCTGCTAAAACCTGTCCTCTTTCAACTTCTTCTCTTTTAGTTCCACGAAGCAACGCTCCTATGTTATCACCAGCCTCCCCTTGATCAAGAAGTTTCCTAAACATTTCAACACCAGTAACAGTCGTTTTTTGAGTTGGTTTAAGTCCAACAATTTCAATCTCTTCTCCTACCTTAACGATTCCTCTTTCTACACGTCCCGTAACAACAGTTCCACGTCCAGAAATAGAAAACACATCTTCAATCGGAAGCAAAAAGGGCTTATCAATAGCCCTTTGTGGCTGAGGAATGTATTCATCAATTGCATCCATCAGCTTCATTATGGATTCTTCACCAAGTGCTTTATCCCCATTTTCAAGAGCCGCTAAAGCAGATCCTCTAATAATCGGGATCTTATCTCCTGGAAAATTATAAGAATTTAGAAGATCTCTAACTTCCATTTCTACCAAATCTACCAGCTCAGCATCATCAACTAAATCCATCTTATTAAGATAGATAACCAATGCAGGAACTCCAACTTGACGAGCAAGTAAGACATGTTCTCTAGTTTGTGGTTTCGGACCATCCGCAGCAGAAACAACTAGGATTGCCCCATCCATTTGAGCGGCACCTGTAATCATGTTCTTAACATAGTCTGCATGTCCCGGACAATCCACGTGAGCATAATGCCTTTTATCCGTTTCATACTCAACATGCGCTGTAGAAATAGTAATACCTCTCGCTTTTTCTTCCGGAGCACCATCAATTTGATCATAGGCTCTAAATTCCGCTTTTCCCTGTTTTGATAAAACACTGGTAATAGCGGCCGTTAGCGTTGTCTTGCCATGGTCCACATGTCCGATTGTCCCAATATTACAATGAGGCTTTAATCTTTCAAACTTTCCTTTTGCCATTTTTTTTCTCCATTCTTTTGTACAAAACCCAACGACATGTTCGCCATTCTACGACATTTTTATTTTAATTTCATCTGCTATTTGTTGTGGAACTTGATCATAATGATCAAAAACCATAGAAAATTGTGCTCTACCTTGACTCATAGAGCGCAGAACGTTAACATATCCAAACATATTTGCTAAAGGAACCATCGCCGAAACTTCTCGAGCATTTCCTCTTTGCTCCATTCCAGAAATTTGTCCCCTTCTACTATTTAAATCACCAATAATATCCCCAACATAGTCTTCAGGAGTTACAACATCAACCTTCATAATTGGTTCTAGTAGCTTTGGCGAGCATTTACCAATACCTTCTCTAAAAGCGGCTCTTGCCGCAATTTCGAATGCCAAAACACTTGAATCAACATCGTGGTATGCCCCATCAATCAAGGTTGCTTTAAAATCTATCATCGGAAATCCAGCAACAACCCCGGATCCCATCGCAGATTGTAATCCCTTAACAACTCCAGGAATATACTCTTTAGGCACTACACCTCCAACAATTTTATTATCGAAAACAAACCCTTCTCCTCGTTCCAGCGGCTCGAATACTATCTTTATACGAGCAAATTGGCCAGCTCCCCCAGTTTGTTTTTTATGAGTATAATCGATCTCATTTCGTTTAGTAATAGTTTCTCTATAAGCAACTTGCGGAGCCCCAATCTTCGCATCAACCTTATATTCTCTTTTTAGTATATCAACCTTTATTTCAAGATGAAGTTCTCCCATCCCCTTCATAACAGTCTGTCCCGTTTCTTGATCTGAAGAAACCTTAAATGAAGGATCTTCAGATGCCATACGAGATAACGCCACTCCCATCTTTTCCTGATCAGCTTTTGTATTCGGCTCAATCGCGATTTCAATAACAGGATCAGGAAATTCCATTTTTTCCAAAATAACTGGCTTTGTCGAAGAGCAAAGAGTTTCTCCAGTAGTCGTATATTTCAAACCACAAATAGCAACAATATCACCGGCGGCAGCATATTTTATATCTTCTCTATTATTAGCATGCATCAAAAGCATACGCCCAATTCGCTCCGGCTTGTCTTTTGAAGAGTTTAACACAGATATGCCAGACTCTAATATCCCTGAATAAATTCTAAAAAAAGTAATGCTACCAACAAACGGATCCGTCATAATCTTGAATGCTAAACCGGCAAACGGTTCTGAATCATCAGGTTTCCGAATAGTTGGAGCGCCATCTAGATTAGTGCAGTGGACATCTCCAATATCTAAAGGTGATGGTAAGTAATCAACAACCGCATCCAAAAGAGGCTGAACCCCCTTATTTTTAAAAGCCGTTCCACAAAGAACAGGAACAAACGCCCCTTTGATTGTCCCTTTTCTAATACAAGATTTAATTAGGTCGATGCTTATTTCTTTCCCCTCAAAATAGGCTTCCATCGCGGCATCATCCACCTCAACAACTATATCGAGCATCTTCTGTCTATACTCTTCTGCTTGCCCTTTTAAATCTTCAGGAACGTCAACAATATCGTAATGTGCACCAGGATCGTCACTATGCCAAATATAAGCCTTCATTTCAACGATATCGACAATCCCTTTAAAACCAGATTCATTGCCGATCGGAAGAGTTAGAGGAACCGGTCTCGCACCGAGCCTATCAACAATCATATCGATACAACGGAAGAAATTTGCCCCCATTCTGTCAAGCTTATTAACAAAGCAAATTCTCGGCACTTTATATTTATCAGCTTGCCTCCAAACAGTTTCAGATTGCGGTTCAACTCCAGCAACTCCATCAAAAACCGTCACAGCTCCATCAAGTACCCTCAAACTCCTTTCAACTTCGATGGTAAAATCAACATGCCCAGGAGTATCAATTATATTAATTCTATGGTCCTTCCAAAAGCAAGTCGTTGCGGCAGATGTGATAGTAATGCCCCTTTCCTGCTCTTGCGCCATCCAATCCATAGTAGCACCACCTTCATGAACTTCACCGATTTTATACGACTTTCCCGTATAATACAAAATTCTTTCTGTAGTCGTAGTTTTACCGGCGTCAATATGAGCCATGATGCCTATGTTTCTATACCGATCGATTGGGGTAGTCCGTTTCATAATTCCTTCTTCTCTAAATTACCATCTATAGTGCGCAAAAGCCCTATTTGCTTCCGCCATTTTATGAGTATCCTCTTTCTTTTTAATAGCCACGCCCTTCTCAGAAGCGGCATCAAGAATTTCGGCTGCCAACCTTTCTTCCATAGTCTTCTCGGATCTAGACCTTGCAGCATTAATCAGCCAACGGATGGAAAGGGCTTGAGCTCTAGTGGATGGGACATCAGTCGGAACCTGATATGTGGCTCCCCCGACACGGCGAGACCTAACTTCAAGAGACGGCCTCACATTGGCAAGCGCCTCCAAAAACAATTCTAAACAGTCTTTTCCGCCTTTCCCCTGAATTCTGTCAAACGCATTATACACGATTCGCTCAGCAACTGATTTTTTACCATCATACATCAAGCAATTCATAAACTTTGTTACTACAGCATCCCCATATTTTGGATCTTTCAAAACATCCCGTTTCTCAGCAGCTCTACGTCTAGCCATTTCTATTCCCTTTTCTAAAAAAATAAAAAAACATCATTTAGGCCTCTTAGCCCCATACTTAGATCGAGCCTGTTTCCTATCCTTGACTCCTTGGGTGTCTAGAGTTCCTCTTATAATGTGATACCTAACACCAGGTAAATCTTTAACACGCCCCCCTCTAATCATAACGACAGAGTGCTCCTGAAGATTATGCCCCTCTCCAGGGATATAACCCGTAACTTCATATCCGTTCGTTAAGCGAATACGAGCCACCTTTCTCATAGCTGAGTTAGGCTTTTTTGGAGTTGTTGTAAAAACACGAGAGCACACTCCCCGTTTTTGAGGGCAAGACTCCAGCGCAGGCACTTTATTCCTGTCAACTTTGGATTTTCTCGGAGATCTTATTAATTGGCTAATTGTAGGCATCGCTTCCTTCTAAAATTGGTAACTTATTTGTATTTTATAAAACCATACGAAACACGCCCAGTATGCTACGACTTTTTGAAGCAAACGTCAATATTATCTTAAAATGTTTTATACGTTCATATAGTTTGAGAGGAAAGATGGGGAATTAGTTTTATCTAATAACCATGACTCCCGTATAGCCCAGCTTGAATAGGCAGTAAACCATGCCCCAATGATTTTTGTATTTCTTTCTATAATGCTTGAGGCGTGATGTATAGCAATCTCTGAATATTACTTAGAGGACTTGGTAATATATGTAAGGAGTGAAGAGAGTGCTTATATATATCCTGTCTAAAGCATTATAAAAAAAATACAAAAATCATTGGGGCATGGTTTACGGTCTATTCAGGCTTGGCCGCGCTGGAGTCATGGTTATTCAATGATAATTTTAATACTTGACTCTATAGTATATAAACGGAGCATACAGTTCTCAATTACCATTACCTTACCTCACAGCTGTTTGAACTTGGACAATCCCTCCAGTTTTGTATAAGAAGCTAGAAAAAGCTTAGCGAAATCACAATTCATACGTTTTAATCGATTCCGCTAGCCTTTTCCTAGCCTCTTATACAAAACTGGGGCTAGCTAGACTACGTTGTATAAACGTAAACACATGTTTTTTGATGTGATTTTTTAAATTTCGTATATCATACAATCTGTGCAGAGTATGGAGTGCGCGAGCTTGATATGGATCATTATGTTGTTTTAAGTCGAAAATATAGGCCAAAGGATTTAAGTGATCTCGTGGGACAAGATCTTTTAGCGAAATCACTTCGTTCTTGTCTAGACACTAAAAGAGTTCCTCACGCATTTTTATTTTATGGAATAAGAGGAGTTGGAAAAACGACAACGGCTCGTATTTTGGCGAAATGCTTGAGCTGCATTGGCCCTGATGGTTCTACCGATATAACATCTTCTCCGTGTGGTATTTGCCGATCGTGTATGGCTATGACTAATGATCAGCATATGGACATTATGGAGTTTGATGCGGCTAGTCGAACTGGAGTAGATGATATAAGAGAAATTGTCGATGCATCACAATACATGCCGGTTTCTGGACGATACAAAATATTTATAATCGATGAAGTTCATATGCTTTCTAAAAGCGCTTTTAACGCCCTTTTAAAAACACTCGAAGAACCACCAGGGCATGTAAAGTTTATTTTTGCGACAACTGAGGTTAACAAAATTCCGGATACAATTTTGTCCAGGTGTATGAAATTTCAATTGAATCCGGTTTCAGGTGAAACGCTTTCTAATTACCTTATCTCAGTTGCTAAAAAGGAGAAGATTAACTTAGAAGAGGGGGCGGCTGATATGATTTCAGAAGAATCTGAAGGTTCTGTCAGAGATGCTCTTTCAATCCTGGAACAGGCACGAATGCTTATCGATGAATTTCAAGCCGTGACTCAAGATATCATCATAGACATGATTGGAGGGGTAAGGAGCAACGATATTGAAAAATTGCTAAAACTTATTCTTGATGCCCAGACAAGGGACGCTTTGAATAAATCGGAAGCTTTGATAAAAAATGGAGCAATTCCATTTATGGTTTTTAAAGAGTTACAGAACGCTATGTATAAGGTAATAACGGAAAAAGTTGAAAGGAATTCAATAGCTTATCCGTTATCGAATCTTTTATACCTTTGGCAAATCCTTTTAAAACAAACAGAAAGCATGAAAGATGCTTTTTATCCAGAATGTGTTCTGAATGCAGCGATTATAATTTTATCGTACACTGCTTCATTTCCAGATATTGATAAGCTAATGCTGAAAGAAACAAGTTCAAAAAACCAACTTGTTCAAAAGGTAGGAGAGATACTGGGCGAAAAACCTATTTTAGAAACTATTTCAAAAAACGAAAATAAATTGATTGATACCGTATTAAAAAAGTTTCCAGGGGCAAACTTAACCGAAATTGAATAGCGTAGGAATTAGCTTAATGTTTGTTTTTTTAACAAGCTCTCTTTAGCTTAATGTTTGTTTTTTTAACAAGCTCTCTGTCGATTTTATATGCGAAAACACTCATATAAAGATCGATTTTTGACGGGATTTAATACCAGGATTTTTGCTAACAAATTACTTACTGTGGAATTATGGTATCACAAATTATTCCTTTTATGTTAGAATGACAGACGGGTATCTTGCATCATGAAGTTAAGGTAACATGCTATCAAAAATTTTGGAGGCGCTTAAATCTCTTTTTTCTTCTTCAGTCGGTTCTTCGGCTAAAGGAACAACATCCAGAGCTAATTTTTGGATACAGGTCGCAATTTTACTCCTCTCTCTTTTTGTGGTATTTATCGTATATAGTTCGATGAAACCAATAATTAAAGGAATTTGTAGAATTGCCTTACAATCAGATGAGCGTTCAGATATCGATCAAGAAAGAGCGGTTGGGGTCGAGGCTCAAAAGGCAATTCTCGGAACTACCCTTCGAGAAGTCAAATCGATTGGAGTGCTTAAAGCGAACGCAGAAGTCGTTATAAAATCTGAAATTCCTGGAAAAGTTGAATTTATACGCTTTACTGAGGGGGGAAATGTTAAAAAGGGAGATCTCTTGATAGAATTCGAAGATCTTCTCTACAAGTCAGAAAAAGAGAAAAGTGAAGCGGAGTATGTCTTGAGAAGAGCTGAATTTGAAAGGGTTAATCAACTTTATAACCAGAAAGTTGGCTCTAAGAAAAATTATGATGAAGCTCTCGCTCAAATGAATGCCGCAAAGGCTCAACTAGATATTGCAAGTTTTCAGCTTTCAAAAACGGTTATAAAAGCGCCATTTGATGGTACTATCGGAATAATGAAAGGATCTGTGTCTCCAGGAAATATTGTTCAGCAGCAAACGGAATTAGTAGACATAGTCGACAATTCAATGGTTCGTGTTGAGTTTACAGTTCCTGCGAAGTATATTGAAGATATCGCAGTTGGACAAAGCGTTGAAATTACCGTTGATGCCTTTAAGGATAGGGCATTTAGTGGGGCAGTAGATGCTATAGACTCAGAGGTTGATCCACGAAATCATAGTATCTTGGCTAGAGCGGTAATTCCAAATAGAAATGGCTCTTTAAAGCATGGAATGTTCGCCAATGTTAAGTTGGTTACTGGAGAGAAAAACAACGTCGTTTTAATTGATGAAGATTCGCTCGATAGAGAGGGAGCAATAGAGTTTGTTTGGGTTATTGATAACAAAGGAAGAGCCTATAGAAAAAGAGTGTTAACAGGAGCTAAGACTGCTGCTGGAGTTGAAATTTTAGCGGGAGTCAAAGAGGGAGAAATGGTTATTACAACTGGTCAATTAAAACTAACTGAAGGGGTAGTGACAAAGGTCCTCAATAAGGGAAATATAGAGACCTCTAGAAAACATAAGAAAACTGATATTACCGATAATGTATATGGAGAGGATTTTCCTGAATATAACGAAGAGGCCGATGGTAAGGATGAGGAGTTAGATAAGGATTCTGTTATCGATAAAATAAAAGGTATTTTGGGAAAATCGGTTAAACAGGAGAAAGAATAATGATATTGTCTGAAGTTTGTATAAAAAGACCCGTTTTTGCATGGGTTTTGACCCTTATTTTGATTTTGCTTGGACTTGTTACGGGGGATAGGCTTCCTGTCAGACAATACCCTAAGGTGGAAAAAAATAGCATAGGCATCAAAACAACCTATCACGGGGCTGGTCCTGAGATTATTGAAAACCAACTTACAAGGGTGATAGAGGAGTCTTTGGCCGGGGTTGAAGGAATCGAAACTATTCAATCCAAAAGTGATAGCGAAACAAGTGAAGTTTTCGTCGAAATTGCGGAAGGATGCAATCTAGACACAGTTGCAAACGATATAAGGGATAGGTTAAGTAAATGGCGAGACAGGCTTCCCGACGCGGCGCAAGAGCCTATTATGTCGAAGGCGGGATCTGGCGAAAAAGCGATTCTTTCATTAGCGTTAATCAGTAAAAAATTGGGAGAAAGCGATCTTTATTCATATGCCCAAAATGAGATAGCTCATGTGCTTGAAGCGGTTCCTGGGGTTGCTAGAATAGATGTTTATGGGGCCGGAGATTATCAAATGTCTGTTTTACTCGATCCTCAAAGGATGGCATTTTACAATCTTACAGTTCTCGATGTTATTAATGCATTGAAAAAACAAAACGTTGAAAGCCCAGCTGGAAAAATCATTAATAAGGACAAAGAATACGTTGTGACAACAGTTGCAGACCTTCAAACTCCAGAGGAGTTTCAGAATATCCCGATAGTTAATAAATACAACAATATCGTAAAGCTAAAAGATATTGGAACTGCAAAGTTAGGCAAAAGTAATAAACGAGTTTTAACGAGGTTTAATGGAGAAAAGGTTGTTACTTTGTCCGTTATTTCTCAGAGCTCCGCAAACCCGATTCAAGTCTCTAGGGGGATTAAAGATAAATTTGAAGAACTTCAAAAACAACTCCCATCAGATGTGGAGTTTTGTGTTGCTTATGATAGTACCACTTTCATCGAAAGGTCTCTTCACGAGGTTTATCACACGATATTCGAGGCAATAATCCTCGTTGTTCTGGTCGTTTTTCTGTTCTTGAAATCATTAAGAGCGGCGCTTATCCCTCTAATTACCGTTCCGATTTCCTTAATTGGTTCTCTTTTCATTATGTACCTTTGCGGTTTCACGCTTAATAGCATGACGTTGATGAGTATGGTTCTTGCAATCGGTTTGGTTGTTGATGATGCGATCGTTATACTTGAAAACGTTTATAAATACATAGAAAAAGGAAATACAGCCGTTAAAGCTTCGATTGAAGGAACTAATGAGGTAAGTTTCGCTGTTATTGCCATGACGTTAACTCTTTGCGCAGTTTACGCTCCAGTTGCTCTAGCCCAAGGGGAAACCGGAAAGTATTTGAAAGAGTTTTCTATAACATTAGCTGGAGCTGTTTTGCTTTCGGGTTTTGTTGCGTTGACCCTTTCTCCAATGATGTGTTCAAGAACTTTGGTCGAAAAGGAATCTTCTGGAAAAGCAACGAGTCAGGCTGCACTTTTATTCGAAAGCATCATATCTAAGCTTGATATCACGAACTTAGTAAAACAGGTAGAAGATGGGTATTCAAGGTTGCTAGATAAGGTTCTAAACAAGAGATGGCAAGCCGTTCTTATTGCATTTCTCTTTTCGATTTTTGGTTATATGGTGTATTGCTTTATGCCGGCTGAGCAAAAACCATACCAGGATGTTGGAATGTTTATTTATGAAGGGCATGCCCCTCAAACCTCTACCTTATCTTTCACCAGAAGGTATGTTGATGCAGTAGATAAAGTTATCTCTTTGGTTCCGGAAGTAGACTCACGCCAATACGTTATCACCAATCCGTCTTTTGAAGGTGTCGTTACTATAAAAGAAAAATGCGGAAAAACGACAGAGGAAATTATGAAGGAAATTACTGAAAAGAGTAACGAGGTTTCTGGAATAGATCTAAGGTTTAGCGCAGGAAGAGGCGGAGGAGACGATAGCTCTAAATATGTTATATTTGTCGTAAGAGGAAACAAGTCTCATAAAGAACTTCGAGAAATTTCTGGTAGCTTAATTTCTGCTATATATAGCAGCGGAATAGTTACTGGTGTCAGATCTTCCGCTAGAAATGAGGCAGAGGACTATATAATTGAAGTATTGAGAGATAAGGCCTCTATCCTAAATGTTGAACCGAGAACTATTTCCGACACTATTTCTGGGCTTATCCAAGGAAGCGTCGCAACTAAGTTTAAAAAGGATAATAAAATTTATGACGTTTTGGTAGAAGTTTCCGGAGACTACAAACGTTCCCCAGACCAATTGACTGATATGTATGTGAAAACTTATTCTGGTAGGGAAGAGGTGTTGATTCCGATTGCTGAATTAATCAATGTTTACGCAAGATCTGGTCCAGTTTCGATTCATAGATACAATAGGATGAGAGCGAGCACCGTTATTCCAATTTTAAATAATTCAACTTCTTTAGGGGATGCAATAGATGTCATCAGGAACCTTGCTAATAAGACTTTACCAGATGATGTGTTTATAGAATTCATAGACGAAACAAAGAAGTTTTTAACCGAATCTAACGCCATGGTTATGATATTTATGTTTGCGTTGAGCTTTATTTATCTCGTTATGGCAGCGCAATTTGAAAGCTGGAAAGACCCGTTTATCATTATGTTTACAGTTCCGCTCGCTCTGGTTGGGGGGGTTATAACCTTGGCATGCATTGGAAATACCATAAACATGTTTTCTAACATTGGATTTTTGACTTTAGTCGGATTAATAACAAAACACGGAATATTGATTGTGGATTTTGCTAACAAGCTTGTTGACCAAGGGAAATCTCACAAACAGGCTATAAAAGAATCTGCTGTTCGAAGATTACGCCCGATCTTGATGACCACCTTTGCCATGGTTTTCGGTTCTCTTCCTCTTGCTTTAGCTAATGGAGCAGGTTGCGAGATTAGGATTCCTCTTGGGGCGGTTATAGTTGGAGGTATGACTGTTGGCACTATATTTACAATATTCATAATCCCCGTTGTTTACACATATATTGCTGGATTGGGAAGTTCGAAAAGGAAAAAAGTTCAGAACGTATGATTTTTCTATCTCAGAAAAATTGGTCGAAGAGTCGTTTTTGAAACGTACCACGTGAAACTTTTAAAACGATTGTTCCACGTGGAACATTTATGTTTGGCGAACCTGAAAACCTCCTTCAAAAGTCAAGCAGAATCTAGGCGGGCCTTCTATAATTAAACTATATCCTATATACCTTTAAAAAAACTCCTTGTGAATTAACGTTTTATTAAACTTTTTATGATACTCTATCATACCATCCCTAGCCCCCACCCACCACTGGGGGACCTCCGGTCGGGTTCGGCCGCAACACCTGAGTTGTTCTCTCGTTTTGCAAGCACAAGCTTAGCATATCATAAAAAGTTTAATATTACGTTAATTTTGGAAAACTTTTTTTAAATAAATGTTCCACGTGGAACATTTATGTTTGAGACCGCTCAGCTGATTTAAACTTTTAAACAATTGTTTCACGTGGAACATTAAAAAAGTAGTTGGTTTCACAATAGATGGGATAACCTTCCTCCACATATGTTATAATAAACAGTAGTATACGAGGAACAATATTAAGGTCTTTATACTATGTATAGGTTTCTAGATCCAAAGAATGACTTTGTTTTCAAGAGACTCTTTGGTAC
>JAIRYO010000040.1 GCA_031267725.1 Holosporales bacterium
ATTCTTGATCAAAATTCCGAATAGAGTCAATTTTATCTCCTATAAAATCTATCCTTATCGGATTCTCATAGGTTGGAATGAAAAGATCTACAAGTCCACCTCTGACCGCAAATTCTCCAAGATTTTTCACTATTTCAACTTTGGTATACCCAAAATCAATCAATTTGTTAGCTAGAGATTTTATAGATAATTCATTTAATAAATTGAGTGAAAAAATATCCTGAAAATAGCTTTTTTCCGGGATTTTATAGTTTATTGCAGCAACTGTTGTTACTATCACTTTTCTAGGGGAGTTTAGAATTCTTGTTAACTCAATTGCCCTTTTTAGAAAAATTGATTGATCTACTAGTGTGGACTCATATATTTCGGAGTCGAAAAAATTAAGATATATTAGCTCAAAATTTTTTTGATTTTTCTCTAAAAGAGAATGGACATACTCCGCAAAAGAAGAATCATTAACCACAAAAACAACGTTATCTGCCCCCTGCCAAAAATCACAAAAAGGAAACTTATCAAGCGGAATTTTAGAAATTTGGGGAAGAGTCATTTTTCTTTTTGGTCGGACACTCAAGCTCTGTCTTCAAATTTAGAAAAACTCAAAGTTGTTGCTGCGTTTACCGATCATCTCCCACAGAATCCCCCACCTTCCCTCTGAGAAATTTTTTATCTTTTGAAATTTTCTCTTCAGGTTCTAGAGTTGTTGCAACCATTATCTGAGAACCGTTACGAATTATAACAAATGGAATTGGGCGATCTTTGTTTTTAGGGTCCTTTTGCAAAGAGCTCATTATCTCTTTGAACTGAGAAACAGTCGTTATCCTAACATTATTCGCGTATATAATTGCATCTCCCGGCAGGAACAGTGGGCCAAAAAAAGAAGTTCCAGCTTCTTCATCAATTTTAGTTACAATAATCCTGGCATCGATCGGATACTCAGCCTTATGACGTTCTGGAAGTGGCGAAACCATAATCCCAAGAGAATCAATAGCTACTTCTTTTTCAGAATCTTTAGATGAATCAGCTCCGGCTTTCGAATCAATATCTCCAGATTTTATGGCGTTTTCAAAATCACCCACCTTAACAGAAAGCTCAATCTCTCCCCAATCTTCCGCATCTTCATGTCTCCAAATTTTTATTTTAACGGAATTTCCAATTTCGGTGGTTCCAACCGCCGCCGGAAGAGAACATTTCTCATTTATTTTCTTGCCGTTGAACTCTATGATTATATCACCGACTTTAACCCCTGCACTCTCTGCCGGGCCTTTCGGAACGAGCTTGGACACATACGCTCCAAAAACTTTAGAAGTGTCAAGAGTCTTTTGTGTCAATCCGATACTTTCAGCTTGTTTAGCATTAACAGGAACAATCTCCGCTCCAAGCCAGCCTCTAAATATTCGCTTGTGCTTTATCAATTGATCGACCGTTACTTTTGCAATACTAGATGGAATTGCAAATCCTATACCTATATTTCCACCACTCATCGAAAATATGGCATTGTTTATACCAACAACCTTTCCCTTAACATCTAACAAACAGCCGCCGGAATTTCCCATATTAATCGGGGCACTGTGCTGAATGAAATCATCAACCAAACTTAACGAAGTCTTTCCTATGCTAATATCTCTTCCTTTTGCGGAAACTATACCATGGGTCACCGTGCTTCCAAGCCCAAAAGGATTTCCTATTGCTATAACAAAATTTCCCTCATTAAGAGCGTTAGAATCTCCCCAATCTATTGGCTTAATTTTCTTTGTATCAAGCTTAATTCCGTTTAACGAAACTGATAAAACAGCTATATCAGTTCTTGAATCAACCGCGTGAACCTCCGCCGTTAACTCGGTTTTATCAGATAGAAATACGACTATCTTTTTTGCTTTTTCAACGACGTGACTATTAGTTGCGATATAAAGCTTATCGTTATCAACCATAACTATGAATCCAGAACCGAGCGCATTTGCCTTTCTCTTTTTCTTTTCTCTGCTTGGAAAATCAAAAAAACCTTTGAACATATCTTCAAACGGATCTCCCTTGAATATATCAGGAAAATCCATTCCGTATTCAGTTTCTATAACTTGTACTGTTGCGACGTTAACAACTGAATGCATTGCCTTTTTCGCAACGTCTTCGAAACCTTTTTCGAAATTTATGACAATGTCAGAAGGCTCACTAGTGGTGATCGGATTTAGGGCTTTTGCCTCTTCCCCCTTTTCGGCCGGATCACCTTTTTCCGTTTTTCCCGATTCCTCATCACTTTCACGCTGCACTTGCGAGGGATCGGATCCTTCCTGACCGGCACTTATCGCGGATAAACAAGAAATCTGGCTTAGAACCGCTTCCCGAACGCGCTCCCAGGAAAAAATAACAACAGAAAAAACTACCGTATACAAGGCGACTTTAACAAACTTCATTTATTTTCAAAACACAGACACAAATCATATTTCTCAGTGTAGCATAAATTGGCATACTGCAAAACAGAAATTGTATCCATGCATAGCGGGATTATCCAATTATAATTGACCCAGAAGTATTGATTTCAATGTAAGCAAAGAGGGAGAGGGGAGATGATATTTAGAGATGACTATGAGGCTTAAAAGGTACGGCATAGACTATACACGTAGAGATAACAAAGTATTGAGATACTTGAGTTACCAATATACTTATTGCTATTCTTTAAGAACTTTGGGTATCTTATCAATTGTTGCTAGTTAGCTCCATGATTTAACCAATTCAACCAAAAATGCTCGAATTGCTTTCATAACGATGAAGATTAGAGAATTTGTTTTTTCGCATTCAAAACCAACAATTCCTAAATTAAACACGTATTCGGAACTAAAACTTCATCTCCACACTTTACTCCACACGCCTGGAGAGACAGTTGTAGTGCCGCTGAGCAAGAGTGAACACACGTAACTTTCGAATCTTCCCTTTTAAAAAAAGTATGT
>JAIRYO010000027.1 GCA_031267725.1 Holosporales bacterium
GTTTTATTCCTTCCAGCATATTCCCCAGATCTCAATCCGATTGAACAATTCTGGAGTTGGCTTAAGAGAAAACTGAGAGAGATTTTGCACAATTATGCTTCTTTAGACGAAGCCATCCAGACCTCCTTTCAACTAATTTGAGTATATATGAACATATATATCTTTAAAAAAGATTTGTAAACGAGAAACTGAGTTAGCTTTAAACTCGCTAATGCACGAACCTTCTGCGTAAGTTCATAGCTTTTTCCCAAAGGGGGCTCCTATGCCCCAATCGAGGAGCATTCAGACTCATTTTCCGATTTTCTTGTGATGCCGAAGAGAAGCTCGAGATCGTAGTATTGACGAACTTCTGGCTTAAATAAATGTATTTCGATTCCGTGGGACTCAATCATAATCCATCCAGTTTTTCCGCTTCCTTCCATAATCGGATTAAGCCTTCTGCTTTTAAAAAATCTATAAACGTAATCTGCAATGGATTGAGCATGTCTTGATGAGGTGCCCGAGCCTATAATGCAAACATCAGAGAATCCAGAACCACGATTCAACAAATCGATTTCAAGGATATCATCCAATTTTTTGTCAAACAATAGTTGCAGAAGTTCGCCTTTTATTTCTCTATAATCGTCATTTTTCAGTCGATTCATCTTTCATCCCTACTGCGAATTTATAAATAAGTTTTTCAAGATTAATGGATGAATTTGTTGATTCTATTTCACTGCCTGGTTTAAGCTTATCTTGCGAGAAACCGACGGAAAGAGCAATAAATCTGTTTCCCATCAAGCCATCAGTTGTAATCGAGGCAGAGCTATCAGTAGGGATTTGCAAAGTATCTTTCAACAATAACTCAGCTCTGGCTTGGTATTCTTCATCTATAATAAGGCCTTTCACAACTCCAATTTTTATACCATTTAACTTTACGTCTGAACCAACGGATATGCCTCCTACATCGTCGAATCTCGCAACGAGGACATACCCATCCTTTATTTTTTCTCCGCCTGAAAAATAAGCAAACAAAACGGAGAATGATGCGGCGACCAAAACAACCGCGCCCACGACAGCTTCCAGTATGTTTCCTTTCATCGCGCACGTTTCAAATGACAAACCCTATCTCTTTGATTCTATCACAAATTAGAGCTTTCTCCAATATTTCCTTCAAGATAATGTTTTCTGCAAAGTGCTACATACTTTTCGTTTCCTCCAATATCAATCTGTTCCCCACTTTTAACAATTTTTTTTGTTGAATCAAATTTCGCATTCATAGTTGCTTTTTTCCCACAATGGCAAATCGTTTTTACCTCAATCAATTTATCTGCCCAAAGAAGAAGATACATACTACCTTCGAAAGGTTCTCCTAGAAAATCTGTTCGAAGTCCGTATGCTAAAATGGGAATGTTTAAATTATCAACAATTTTACATAAATCAAACACATGTTGCTTTGTTAGGAATTGAGCTTCATCTATCAGAACACAAGCCGTCTTGGAAGTTATTTTTTCTGAAATATCCTCATAGAGATTCGTATCTTTTCCAAATACGCGAGATTCTTTTGATAAACCAAGCCTAGAGGCGATTTTTGCTTTTCCAAACCTGTTATCAAATCGAAAAGTATAAAGTATCGTTTCCATACCTTTTTCTTCATAATTAAAACTGCTCTGTAATAAGCGCGTAGTTTTCCCTGCATTCATAGCAGAGTAGTAAAAGTATAACTTTGCCATTGTGTCTAATTTCAAATTCAAATATGTGATTCATTTAGATTTTAACATATCTTAAAACATTGTTGAACTACATCTGCTTAACCGGGATGTTTTTTTTAAATGCTAAATAGGCTCTATTTTTGCCAAATAATTTAAGTGAAAGCGAAAATTAATGTTATGTAGATTTAACAGAAAATTAAGAAGTTGTTGATATCATAATGTGTAATGCCATTGGATTTCGGGGACAAGATGAGCAAATTTATTAGGATAATATTAGGGGGGGGGGCTATTTTAGTTGCTCTTTTCCAAAACATATCCTTTGCAGGATTTTTATCTGAAATTGCCAATAAAGCAAAAAATGCCGCCAAAAACGTAAAAGAAAAGGCCAAGGAAATAAAAAATGATGCTAAATCAAGAATTAATGATGAATTTGCTAAAGTTAAAAGCAGCGCGAATGAAGTAAAAGAGCAGGGAAAACAAATAGTTAGTGATGTAAAAGAAGCAGGAGTTGACAAGATAAACGAGACGAAAAATGTGGTAACAACGAAAATTGAAGAAACGAAAGATGTTGTTAACACAGCAAAAACAGTAACGCAAAACGCAAAAGATGAGCTTCTTTCAAAAACTTCAGATGTCATTGGGCTTTCAAAAAGTGAGGAGGGAGAGGAGCTGGATAAAATTGAAGAAATCGATGAAGTGAAAAAAGAGGTGTTGACTGATGCAGATGTAACAATAATTGCTGATGAGCAAGTCCAAAGTAAGGAAAAAAATGATAATTCCGAGAAGGCCTCCTCGAGTGCAGATCAAAAAGAGGAAATAGTTGAATACTCGGCAGATTCAATTGCCAAGATCAGCTCAATCTTCCCGAAAAATGACATAGTTGAAACTGGTAGAATTATAAATCTGAAAAATTCAAATATCACTGATGAGGATGTCCAATATCTTTTGAGCAAATTTGAAGAGTTGCCTAAAGAGAGCATGGAAAAACTGACCCTTATTTTATCTGGTAACAAGTTCACTATTGAGGGGCTTGCTGCAATTTTAGAAAAATTGAAATCGTATCCAAAGCTTGTTTCAGTTATTGATTTTTCTGACAATAATCTTGGAGACGAAGGGGCGATGCTAATTGCTAGCTATCTATCTAGCCTTCCAGGATTAACATTTATCGTGTTATCAGATAACGACATAACAGGAGTTGGGGCATTGGCCTTCCTTGCAGAAGTTGCAAGAATAAATAATGCAATTCTTCAAATGATAGATTTATCAGGAAACAAAATTACAAGCGAATATTGGAATCAGATACTTGAGCAAGTAAACCTTTTCAAATCTTCCTCTCTAGAGGATGGCATAGATTTATCTAAAAATCCTTTAGAAGTACCAGAAGGTGCCGAAGTTCCAGCTATTATAAGGCTGAAGCGCTTTTAGCTTAAAAGCTTTAACCTGTCGGCATCAAACATAAAATGTTCCACGTGGAACAATTGTTTAAAAGCTTGAATCATCCGATCAGTCTCGAAGATAACATGAATCCCGCCTGGCCCAACCTGAATAGGCAGTAAACCATGCCCCAATGATTTATGTACTTCTTTTGGGGTTTTAACCAGGATATATAGCAATCTCTGAATAGTGCTTATATATAAGCCTATAGCGTAGTTTATTCCCTATTTAGGCTTGAAAGGAGTTACTCCTATGAACGTATACACTCTCAACTCTTTACTTTTACAGCGAAACTATGTATGATAGCCTGATGAAACTGGTGATTGTGTATTAGGAACGTAAGAGATGCCCAGCTTAGTTATCACGAAAAGGAATGTTTTTGGCAGAAGAGCAGTAAAAGGACTACGTTATGAAGGAATTGTTCCTGGAATTATCTATGGAGATAACAAAGAACCTGTATCAGTTTCCGTCGGGGAAAAAGAGCTACTAGCGGAATGTTATACTTCTGCTTTTTTAGGGCATATCATTGAAGTCGAGATTGACAGTAAGGTTGAAAAATTTCTTCCTAAAAAAGTGCTTTTTAACCCGGTAACTAACAAGCCGGTTCATGTTGATTTTTTGAGAGTTTCAAAAAATTCAAAGGTAAAGGTTAGTATCGCCATTGAGTTTATTAATGAGGAAAAGGCTCCTGGCCTCAAGAAAGGTGGAGTGATGAATGTTGTGGTTCACAAACTTGAATGTTTTTGCTCTCCGGATTCCATTCCAGAGAAGATTTTCGTTGATCTTTCCGGAAAAAATATTGGAGACAGTTTTTCACTGAGTGATATCAAATTGCCAAAAGGGATTTCTCCTGTTAATTCGGAAAGAGACTCTCTCATTGCGACATTGGTTGGATCTAGATCTCAGTCTGAGGACGAAGCGCAACCAGAAGCGGCCGCTGCAACTCCTGAAGAAAGCTCCGAATAAGAAGGAAAGTTTTCCATGTTCTTAGTTGTAGGACTTGGAAATCCAGGACTTCGCTATTCTTACACAAGGCATAATGTTGGGTTTATGTTTGTGGACTATTTATCGTATTCATTTGGTTTCCCAGATTATAGGTCAAAGTTTGACTCTCTATACTCCGAAAAGATGCTTAAAAATGGAAAGAAAGCGTTTATCCAGAAACCACAAACTTTTATGAACCTATCCGGACAAGCTGTTTCTCAGATAGTCGCTTTTTTTAAGATTTTACCTGAAAAAATTTTTATCTTTCATGATGATCTAGATCTCCCATTATTTAACGTCAAGATAAAATTTGCAGGAGGCAACGGAGGCCATAACGGTCTCAAAGATATCGATAAAGCAATTGGAAACAATTATTGGCGTATTCGAGTTGGAATTGGGAGGCCTCTCTTAAAAGATCAGGTTACTGATTATGTTCTTTCTGTATTTCGCAAGGATGAATTATCCTCCATTGCATCTCAAGTTTTTGAGCCAATCTGTGAAAATTTTGAAGAACTACTTTTTTCAGATGAAAAAACATCTATTATTAACAAAATCTTTGAGGATACAAAAAGGTAAAAATGCTAATAAAGCTGATTTTGACCACAATACCACTCATTGCGATTATCGGGATTTTGTTTTTTTCCATACTTGGATTCGATATTCCAATAGCATACTATGAAAAAACCGAAACACTGATGATACGTGCTGACTAATGTGTTCAAGTTCAAACGGATGTGAGGCAAAATTGATACTGTCATCTCTTGATTACTACCAACGGCTCTAGCAGCTAGTAAGTGGGGCTCAAGTTTTTTCGAAATTAAGAGCTCATAACTTTTCTATACACCGTACGATGCACGTCTACACTACTATGAGGTAGCTGTGAATTAAAATTTATTTTGATTAAAGTAGTGGAATTTTTCTACATTGTAATTAGAAGATATTTTTTAGGCTGAGAAAGTTAGTTTTATGAAAATATATAGGATACTAGCGTTAACTGCGGTCATGTTAATTGAATGTATAAATATCGGTAAGGCAAGAGAAAATATTAGCGAAGAAGAAAGTTTTCAACCATGGAAGCTATATGAAAGACTTCCAGAAATTCTTCAAGTTTATCCAAAACAAGATGTTATGCCCACGACCGATAACAAAAAGCCGATGATACTTTCTGTAAGAATAGATGCTGAAAGGCAAGTGTTTTTCGACATTATCGCAGCTTTCAGTGAGTTTGGATTACCGGAGGAAAAATTTTTTCATGATAGAGTTGAAGACAAAAGCAATATTTTACTAGGTATATATCGTGGCAAAAATGTTAGTTTCGTTAATCTATCTCATGATGATTACCAATTTCGAAAGGCAGTGGTATGTTTTTTTCTCCATGTTTGCTCAAGCACAATTACTCATAATTTAATAAGAAAGGCATTGGATTTTGTTGTGGACGATGTAGGGAGGATGATTTTTGCGGGAGGAGAAATAAAGGGAAAAACGTATAAAGAATACTCTAATCGGGTAACTAAGATGCTTTCTGATATAAAATTTTGTAAAAAGGGTCATGACGAAAATTTAAAAAAGCTTAAACACGTAGTATATAGTTTTGAGAAAAATGGCTTTCCTCCAGAGAATATCAAAGCAGTTGAAAATTTTGAAGAATTCTTACAAGAATTAGGGCAACAAAGATTAGCAACTATCGCCCCCAGTAATGATATCGCAAATTCCGCTTAACGGCAGCTACTCAAGCTTTTAGCGATTGTTCCACGTGGAACAGTTATGTTTGAGTCCGGCCGGGACACGAAGTTAGCTCTAATCCATTAATAACCATGACTCCAGCATGGCCCAGCCTGAATAGGCAGTAAACAAAGAGCCTCGAAAGATTTCTAGGCTTAGGCATGAAGAAGAGTGGAGAGAATGAGATAACCCACGATGCATCTCATCTTGGAAACTAATATAGGGGGAGGAATTATAATAGGTGATGCTATCTTTGCCCAAAAAGATTAATGAGATATGGAGGGATCACAGGAAGATTAAGAAATACTACTATATATCTTTACACCATAATCGAATAACGCTCTACGAATAAACGGCGAGGAATTTTATATTGTTTTATAAAAAAAATCAACTAATCTGAGTAAATATTGCTCGATAATTTTATTTTTTAAAAATGATCACAGTGGTTATGATATTTTAGTTTGAAAGTCAGAAATAGCATGATAACTTCCTAAGTAGGAGCTGATTGATTCCCTAAATCATAAAGTGCTGTAAAGAAATACCTCCTGTAAAAAGCACAGCTGTTAACTTTCAATCGGCTCCCTTTTTTCCCGATTCTCAAAATTAAATTAATCGCTTTGTGAAGCTTGTTAAAATTCCTTCATAGTTTTGTTAACAACGGTTACTACGCAAGAGTCTGACCAAACGTTCAGGGCGGTTTCAAGCATATCTATAATACTATAAATTGGTAATATTATTCCAAGGAGAGGCATCGGAATATTCATTGATGATAGCAGGCTTGCGCTTAAAAAAAAGCATCCCATTGGCACTCCGGCATTTCCTATTGCCGCTATCGTGGCAATTAAAATCCAATTCAGAATTGTTAAATAAGTTATCTCAATTCCATAATTTTGCATTACATAGATCACCGTTGTGAATATAAATGCTGCACATCCATTCATATTTATTGTCGTACATAATGGAAAAACGAAGCGGCTAACTTCTTTTCTTATTCCAAGCTTAGTTTCAGCGGCTTCCATTGTTACTGGTAAAGAGCCCGAAGAAGATTTTGAAAAGAAGGCTATTGACAAGGCTTTGAACATGGATCTAAAAGTTTTTAGCGGATTGATCTTTTTTGAGGCAAGCCAAGCTGGAAGAATTATTCCTCCCTGAATTAAATTTGAAAGAATTATAATTAAGAAGTATTTTCCCATTCCCTTTAGATTCATTCCCTCTTTTAATTCTAAAACGCTTACGGTTATGAATCCGAACAAACCGATGGGAAGGAAATTCACTATGAATCTGGTTATTGTAAAAAATACACCATGTATTCCACTGAAAAACGAGAAGATTGTTTTTTTTATATCTGAATCCTCCATAGATCTGATCGAAATACCGATAATCACGCTTATCAAAAGGACGCTCAGAACCTTATGTTCCAGGAAAGCCCCTAAAATATTATCCGGGATAATATCAAGAAGATACTTTGAATAATTAACCTCAACAATTTGATTTATAGAAGTGGAATCGGAATCCATTCCAACATTAGATGGAGATATTAATAAATACAATAGAGCGCTGAGAGTTGCAGCAAGCAAGGTGGTTATTATTGTATACTTCAAAGTTTTTTTCCAAATTTTGCTTATTGACGCATTAGCTCCACAACTTGAAAGAGCGACTATAACCGAAAGGGAAATGACTGGCATACTTATGCATTTAAAGATTCGTAAAAAAACCTCTGAACAATTTTTACCGAGCTGCTCTAGAAAACCAATTCCTGAAAGTCCGCAAAAAACTCCAAGTAAAATTGACAAAATAAAAAACAAAAACTTTTTAGATGACTGGTTGCAACATTTACACATTTTTCATTCACTCCATAAAATCTTTTAAAAACTTATCCACTGAGAAATTCTCTAAATCTCTCTCGGATTCCCCAATGCCAACTCCAAGTATCGGAAGTTTAAGCTCATAAGCAACACGCACTATCGCTCCTCCTTTTGATCCTCCATCCATTTTGTTTATTATAATTCCAGAAATTGGAGCAATCTTTTCAAACGCTCGTGCTTGTTCGATCAAATTTTGCCCGGTTGTAGCATCCATAATTAAAACATTCATGTGGGGAGCAGATTCATCAATCTTTTTCATCACACGATGTATTTTTTCAAGCTCGCTCATCAAATTCACATTATTTTGCAATCTACCAGCTGTATCTATTATCAGTGTATCGCTTTTGGTATGACTTAAGGCTTCAAAAACAACACTAGCAGGATCTCGTGGAGAATCAGATTTAAAGATTTTGCAATTTAGCTTTGAAACCCACAACGAAAGCTGCTCAGTTGCTGCAGCCCTGAAAGTATCGCATGCGGCAATATCAACTGAAATATTTTTATTCTTTAGTAGAAAGGCTAATTTAGCAACGGTAGTCGTTTTTCCACTTCCGTTTACCCCTTCTAAAAGAATCACAAAAGGCTTTTTCGTTGTATCTATTGAAAAATTAGACATCAAAGGGAGGAGAATCGACTCCAGTTTTGTTTTAAGTGCCGTCCTTAAATCAGGTTCATTTTTTATTTCATCTGCAATTATCGAAGACAAAGTAGGACCAAAATCCGCTTCTATCAAAAGATCTTCCAGCATAAATTCAGAAGTGGAAGTCCCCTTCCCTTCTATCATTTTTGAAATAGCTGATTTTAATTTTTTAAAAAATGACACAGACAAAATACCTAAACAGAAAATCTTTCAAGACTGGCTCCGCAACCGTTCAACTTGGCTTCTATATTCTCATAACCTCTATCGATATGATAAAGCCTGTTTATGATTGTTTCGCCTTCCGCAATAAGTCCTGCAATAACTAATGAAACCGATGCTCTCAAATCAGTTGCCATAACTTGAGCTCCTTTAAGTTTGCTAACTCCGGTTACTACAGCGGTTTTTCCGTGTATAGAGATATTAGCCCCCATTCTTGAAAGTTCTGGAATATGCATGAATCGATTTTCAAATATGTTCTCACTTATTGAAGCGGTTCCATTGCACATCGACATTAAAACAGTATATTGCGCCTGAAGATCGGTGGGGAATCCGGGGTATGGAGCCGTTTGAATATCCACTGGATGAATCTTTTTATTTCGATTATAAACGAGAACGCCTTCGGCTGTTTTCTCATAACTAACTCCTGTTAGGGAAAGGATTTCAAAAAAGGAGGATAAATGTTCGCATTTACAATTTTTTAACAACAGCTTCCCATCTGTTGCTGCAGCCGCAATCGCATATGTTCCAGTTTCGATTCTATCAGGCATTATCTCAAATTTTGTGCCATGCAAAGAGTCCACGCCCTCCACAATTATAATCGGAGTTCCAACTCCACTTATCTCGGCCCCCATTTCATTTAAAAGTTCACACAACGCGACTATTTCAGGCTCCATTGCCGCGTTTATCAATCTTGTCGTTCCCTTTCCCAGAACTGCAGCCATCAAAACATTCTCTGTTCCAGTTACTGTCGTTATAGGGAACGTTATATCACACCCAATGAGCCCATTTGGGGCGCTTGCGTTGATGTAGCCGTTTTCTATAGATATATCCGCCCCCAAATGTCTTAAAGCACTTATGTGGATGTCAACTCCTCTGGCTCCAATGGAGCATCCTCCAGGAAGCGAAACTGATGCTTTTCTAAATCTCGTAACAAGCGGGCCTAGAACTAAAATTGATGCCCTCATTTTTCTCACAAAATCATAAGGAGCAATTGTTGATTTTATCGCTTTTGTCGACAATTCTAGTAAATGTTTCTCTGAGTCAAAATTCACATCGCTTCCAAGATGTGTCATGAGATCTAGAAGAGAAGATATATCTGTTAAATTTGGAACATTGCTGAGCATTACCTTTTCATCTGTTAGGATTGAAGCCGCAATAGCTGGAAGCGCCAAGTTTTTTGCGCCTCCTACCTCTATTTCTCCAACAAGTGGCACTCTCCCTAAAATTCTCATACTCTGCAGCATTTTCTTTCAATTCACCACCGACCTATTCTGACACCGTATTAGATAACAAAAGGGGAAAAAATGCAAGTGCATGCGTCTAAAAAACTCCTTCGTTCTACTCAATTAAAGTTATCGATGCTTGGCTCCTATAGCAAGGCATCCTTTAGCAGAATATTAAACTTTTTGTGATATGCTGAGCTTGCGCTTGCAAGATGAGAAATCAATTCAGGCGTTGCGACCGGACCCGACCGCTTACTCAGCTATAGCTGCCTAAGTTCAAAGAGATGTGAGAGAAAAGAGGTAGAGTTAGTTTTATTCTTAATCCCCCTGAATCCTGCCTGGCCCAACCTGGATAGACGGTAAACAACCTCTTGCCCCCTTTACATATATAAAACTCCTCTAAGCAGTATTCTACTTAAAGGTATTGTAACTGTGGCATGGTTTACTACCTAGTTAGGCTGGGCCAGGCAGGAGTCAGAGTTATTCATAAAGGAAAAGTAACTATGAACGTGTACACCTATATGGGACAATTTAAATTTTGACAAAAAAGGAATTTTTTACTTAGAATATTTAATGCTGGGTGTAGTTGTTTCATCATTTGAATGAACTGATATGATCTTGGTGATTCCTTAAGATCTGTCTAAAAACACCTGCTAAATTTTTCACAAATAATCCCAACAGTTTTAAGTTAAACGAATTTTAATGAAAGGAAAAAATATGTTATCAAAGCTTTTTAAAAGTTATTTACCCGGAAGAATTACAGATTCCAGATCATCGCTTGTCGCATACAGAACTGCAAGCTCGATATCTTCAACTGACTATGACGATTTATCTGAAATTGGATATAAAAAAAATATCATAGTTTACAGATGCGTACAGTTAATTTCGAGGTCTATTGCCTCCGTTAATTGGATACTTCAAAAATCGAACGGGCAAGCGGAGGTTGATGAAGTTTTATATGTCCATCCTATCCTCGCCCTCATAAATAAACCAAACATGAAACAATACAAAACAACTTTCATAGAGGAAGCAATTTCGCACTTACTTCTTTCTGGAAATTTTTACGTTATGGCATTAAAAAATACTGAAAACCTCCCCGCAGAATTGCATATTCTTCGTCCGGATAGAATCAATATAATACCTGGAGATGGAGCTTTTCCCAGAGGGTATGAGTATCAAATTGGAGAAAGGAAGCATTTTTTCGAAGTTGATCAAGAAAGCGGAGAATCTGATATTCTCCATGTAAAATTATTTAATCCTCTTAATGATTGGTATGGAATGAGCCCGGTCGAAGTCGCGATGGGATCAATTCATCAGCATAATGCCATAGCTCAGCAAAACACCGCATTCTTGCAAAATGGAGGAAGGCCTTCAGGTGCACTAATGTATAAATCTTCGATCGATCCACAAAAAAGAAGTGAGTTGAAAGACGATTTAAGAAATTTATATGAAGGGGGACGTAATGCTGGAAAAATACTTCTTTTAGAGGGAAATTTTGAATGGAAAGAAATGGGGCTTTCTCCAAAAGATCTTGATTTTATCTCAGGAAAAGAATTGGCCGCTAAGGAGATAGCCCTCGCTTTTGGTGTTCCAAATATACTGGTTAGCTCTATGAGCCTTGCAACGTACGCAAATTATAAGGAGGCTAGATATAATTTTTGGGAAGAGACGCTCATTCCTTTGCTGAACCTAGTTACCGGGGAATTTTCAAATTGGTTCAAGCTCATATTTAAGACTGATTTATCTCTTTGGTATGATCTCGATTCAATTCCAGCTCTTTCGAAAAAACGTGAAATTGAATGGAAGAAGATAAATAATGCCGAATTCTTGACGAAAGATGAGAAGAGAGAGGCTTTTGGATATGTTCCGCTAAATGACGAAAAAAATGAAACACATATTCCCAGTTAAACTACCCCCAGTTTCGTATAAGAATCCGGGAAAAGTACAGTGGAAAGGTATGAAGAAGGTATTCTTGGAACCAGCAAAGAAGTATCTCCTTGAGAAAATGCTGCTCTTATGTGAAACTGGGGGGAAACTATAAGGGTTCAATAGGCCTCTCTTTTTTTTCAAACTAAAAGTATACTTTTATATTTACTTTTACCTTAACTTACTGTATCATTGATATAGTTGGAGTGTATTTCGCAATGGTGACATATGAAGAATAGAAAGTATTTGAGTATAGGGTGTGTGTTAGCCTGTATCTTAATGATAGAAGGAGTAGGAGGGATGCAGGAGGATCAGCAGCAGCCGTCGTCGGGGAGGGATCTGAAGCAGGTGGACCAGCCGTTGCATCAGAATCTGATCCCGCACTCCCTGTCGAAGTCGATTAAGCAGCCGCTCAAGAAGTCGAAGTCGAATCAGTCGTCGTCGAAGCTGGTCAAGCAGCCGCGGGTGGTCAACCAGAATTCTCGGGGGGGCAAACCGAAGCCGCGGGTGGTCAGCAAGCCGTTGTCGTTCATGCAGCCGAATTCGAATCCATTCAATTCGTTCTCGAAGCCGGTCAAGAAGCAGCCCCTGGTCAAGCAGAATTCTCGGGTGGTCAAACCGAAGCCGCGGATGGTCAGCCAGCCGTTGTCGTTCATGCAGTCGAATTCGAATCTATTCAATTCGTTCTCGAAGCCGGTCAAGAAGCCGCCAGTTAAGCAGTCGCTCAAGCCGTCAAAGTCGAATCAGTTGTCGAAGTCGATCACGCCGCCGGTCAAGCAGCAGCCCCTGGTCAAGCAGAATTCTCAGCCGATCAAACCGAAGACGCCGGTCAAGAAGCAGCCGGTTAAGAAGCAGCCGGTTAAGAAGTCGAATCAGTTGTCGAAGTCGATCACACCGCCGGTCAAGAAGCAGCCCCTGGTCAAGCAGAATTCTCGAGTGCTCAAACCGAAGACGCCGGTTAAGCGGCAGTCGAAGCCGAAGCCGAAGCAGCTGCCGGTTAAGAAGTCGAATTAGTTGTCGAACTCGAATCAGCTGTCGAAGTCGATCACGCTGCCGGTCAGGCAGCAACCGTCGAATCGGAGGGGCTCGTCGCAGGTCAAACCGAAGACGCAGGTCAATAAGAAGCAGCCGGTCAAGAAGATGAGGGGGTAGATGCCCCTTTAGAATAGTTGTTTGAGATGTAGGCCTCTCTTTTTTTTCAAACTAAAAGTATACACCTACATTTACTTTTACCTTAACTTACTGTATCATTAATATAGTTGGAGTGTATTTCACAACGGTAATGTATGAGAAATAGGAATTATCTAGGTTTAGGGTGTGTGTTAGCCTGTATCTTAATGATAGAAGAAGTAGGAGGGATGCAGCCACATCAGCATCAGTCGTCGTCGGGGGTGTTGGATCTGAAGCAGGTGGAGCAGTCGTTGCAGAACTCGCCGCCGTTCTCGCCGTCCTCGTCCCCGGATCAGCCGTTCAAGGATCCTGTGAAGGAGGCGGAGCAGCTTCAATTATTAGAACAACAACAAAACGAACAACTTAACAAGAGGTTGCTGCTTCTTAAAGAGGATTTGATATTGGCAAGAGAGAAACTAGGTATTGATGATGAAGATCTATTAGATAAGTTTAATAATCTTAAAAGTATGAATTTAAAAGGGAAGAGTGAATTGGAGAAGAATGTTATTTCGAAGATTTCCTCTGTATCTGATGATGAGCTGGATGAGCTGGATAAACTCATAGCGGATACTCAGACCTCTACGAAAGAAAAGCTCCAATATCTAGGAGTTAAAGCTGCTTCTTATATCTATAAAGCAAATAAAGTAGGTAGCAAAGAGAATGTATATAACTTAAGGGAGAAGATAGAAGATGCTACTAAAGGTAAGAATTTAGAGGATGATTATAATAGGTTAAAGAGTGACTTAGAGAATCTTAAGAAGGAGAGAAAAGAAAGGAGAACTTGTTGGAACTCCTTTGATAAGCTGGAAGATAAGATAGATAAGTGGATTGAAGAGATAGAGGATGATGAGCGTCTTTCAGTAGAAAAGGGGCGATTGGAAAACCTTAAAGAGAAGGTAAAGGAGGCTAAGAATTCGATTGAAGAAGGAAAAGAGTTGCCTACTCTTGAGCCCCTTGAAAATGAGTTTGAGCAGATAAAGAAAAGTGAATCACTAAGGGAAGTTAAGATAAAGTTCGAGTTGTTAGATGAACTTGATGAATTACAGGAGAGTTTGGATAAGATTAATTGGAGTCTATCATCTGATAAGAAACGAGAGAGAGATGCCTTACAACGGGAGATAAGGGGAGCATGGATATCGGTAGAGAATACAAATGCTAAAGGAATTGGTAATAAAGAAGGAGAGTTTAGGAAGAAGCTTGAAGAGTTAACAAAGAGGCTTGAAGAGCTTAAAGAGGAAGCGGAGAAGTTGAAGCAGGAAGCTCTACAACAACTTAACAAAAGGTTGCTGCTTCTTAAAGGGGATTTGGAGTTGATAAAAGAGAAACTCAGTATTGATGATAAAGGTCTACTAGCGAAGTTTAATAATCTTAAAAGTATGAATTTAAAAGGGAAGAGTGAATTGGAGGGGGATGTTCTTAGTATTATTTACTTTGTATTTGACGATGCGGCGAATGGACTGGATAACCTCATAGCGGATACTAAGAGCCCTATGGAAGAAAGGCTCCAATATCTAGGAGTTAAAGCTATTTTTCATATCAATAAAGCAAATGAAGTAGGTATCAAAGAGAAAGTATATGAGTTAAGGGAGAAGATAGAAGGTGCTACTAAAGGTAAGAATTTAGAGAAGGATTATAATAGGTTAAAGAATAGGTTTAAGGAGCTTGAGAAGGAGATAGAAGAAAGGTGTAAGTGTTGGGAATCCTTTGATAAACTGAAAGATGAGATAAAGAAGTGGATTGAAGAGGTAAAGGATGATAACAATCTTTCAGTAGAAAAGGGGAAATTGGAAGAGCTTAAAGAGAAGGTAGAGAAGGCTAAGAATGTGATTGGAAGAGGAGAAGGGTTGCCTAAACTTGATGACTTTAAGAATGAGTTTGAGCAGATAAAGGTTAAACAATCACTACAGGAAGTTAAGAGAAAGTTCGATTTGTTAAATGAACTTGATGGATTGTCGGGGGGGTTGACTGAGATTAATTGGGCTACATTATGGAATCTATCACAGGAAAAATGGCAAAAGGGAAAGGACTTACAACGGGAGATAAGGAAAACAAGGAAATCGGTAGAGAATACAAATGTTAAAGATATTGGTAGTAAGGAAGAAGAGGTTAAAAATTTAAGGAAGAAGGTTGAAGAGTTAACAAAGAGGCTTGAAGAGTTTAAAAAGGAAGAAGAGAAAGAGAGACAGACGGAGGAGGTGGAGGAGTCGGATCAGAATCAGACATCGAATCAGTCGTCGCTCTTGAAGCAGCAGTCGAAGCCGATTCCGCACTCCCCGTCGGACAAGCGGTCGAACTCGAATCAGTTGTCAAAGTCGATCACGCTGCCGGTCAAGCAGCAACCGTCGAATCGGAAGTCGAAGTCGATCACGTCGTCCTCGAGTCAGAAGTCGAATCAGTTGTCGAAGCCGATCAAGAAGTCAAAGTCGAATCAGTTGTCGAAATCGATCAAGCAGCAGCCGGTCAATAAGCTGCCAGTTAAGCAGTCGCTCAAGCGGTCGAACTCGAATCAGCTGCCGAAGCCGATCAAGCAGCCGTCAAAGTCGAATCAGTTGTCGAAGTCGAATCAGAAGCAGCAGCCGGTCAAGAAGCAGCCGGTCAAGCGGTCGAACTCGAATCAGCTATCGAAGCCGAATCGGAAGTCGAAGTCGATCACGTCGTCCTCGAGTCAGAACTCGAATCAGTTGTCAAAGTCGGATCAGTTGTCGAAGTCGATCACGCAGCCGGTCAATCGGTCGAAAACTTTCTACTCGTCGCAGGTCAAACCGAAGACGCAGGTCAATAAGAAGCGGCCGGTCAAACTGAAGACGCCGGTCAAGCAGTCGAATCAGAAGTCAAATCAGTTGTCGAAGCCGGTCAAGAAGCCGTCAAAGTTGGATCAGTTGTCGAAATCGATCACGTCGCCGGTCAATCGGCAGCAGCCGGTAAAACCGAAGCAGCCGGTCAAGCCGTCAAAGTCGAATCAGTTGTCGAAATCGGTCAAGCAGCCGGTCAAGCAGCCGCCAGTTAAGCAGTCGCTCAAGCGGTCGAACTCGAATCAGTCGTCGAAATCGGTCAAGCAGCCGGTTAAGCGGTCGAACTCGAATCAGTTGTCGAAATCGGTCAAGCAGCCGGTTAAGCGGTCGAACTCGAATCAGTTGTCGAAATCGAATCGGAAGCAGCCGCCAGTCAAGAAGCCACCAGTTAAGCAGCCGGTTAAGCGGTCGAAGTCGATCAAGCAGCCGGTTAAGAAGATGAGGGCGTAGATGCCCCTTTAGAATAGTTGTTTGAGATGTAGGCCTCTCTTTTATCTCAAACTAAAAGTACACACCTACATTTACTTTTACCTTAACTTACTGTATCATTAATATAGTTGGAGTGTATTTCACAATGGTAATGTATGAGAAATAGGAAGTATCTAGGTATAGGGTGTGTGTTAGCCTGTG
>JAIRYO010000069.1 GCA_031267725.1 Holosporales bacterium
CTGTTATGTTTGAGGCGGGCCGAGTGGTTCTCAAACTTTTAAGCATTCGTTGAAGATCTACGTTGCGGAGGCCGGATGGTTCAAGCTTTAATAGGACAGGATGAAAAGAAAGAAATACAAAAATCATTTAAGCATGGTTTACTCCCTATTCAGGCTGAGTCGCCGAAGTCATGTTATGTTTGATGTCGGCCGGCCGCCTTGTTTAAGCTTTAATAGAAAAGGATGAAGAAAAAGAAGTGCTCAAATCTTTGGGGGATGGTTTACTCCCTATTCAGGTTGAGTCATCCCGGAGTCATAGAGGGAAACTAACTTCACCTCTTTTGTCCCACATCTGTTTGAACGTATACAATGGGATTGCCCCCCCCCCAATTAAGCAAGGATATAAAATATTTCTGAGGCAGCTATTTTATATTTAGAAGGGATCGGATTAAGAAGAATAGCCAGAGTATTAAGCAAATGGATAAAGAAGGAAGGATTAGAAGTAAGTGATAAGAACTCGGAATCAGAAATAGAGATGCTTAACGTTGCTATTGAATAATATGTTTAATTAGGGGGTAATTCCCTTAAGTTGAAATTATCAAAATGAGGCGCATGCGGAGGCTTTTAATCTGCTTTATTTATACTGCTCACAACATAAAGGAAACAACAATACTTATAGGAAAAATGATAAGGCAGGCCCAAAGCATATATCCGATAAAGTGTGGCATTTTAATCCCTCCTCTTTCCGCGATTGATTTAACCATCATATTTGGAGCGTTTCCTATGTAACTCATGCTTCCCATAACGACGGAACTTATCGAGATTGCTGAGAGGATGCTTGGATAAACGTGCATCAATTCTTCAGCGTTTCCACCGGCCATATTAAAAAATAGTAAATAAGATGGAGCGTTATCGAGAAAGGAAGAAGCTAAAGCACAGAGCCAAAAATACATGATAGCCCCATCATTTCCTCTATTCGCATGCGTCATATATCCATGTATAGCTTCTGAGTTTTTGCTCAAAATAAAAAGAACTGGAGCAATTACGATAAATATAACAAAGAAGGTCTTTGCGACTTCCCCAAATGGGACAAAATCCATCTTTGCCCCGCATCTTCGGCTATAGCAAAGAGATATAGCGCAAAAAATCAGAAGTATTATATCCTTTAACCAAACATTTGGTATTAAGCAAGCCTCACAAAAAGGGAAGCATATATCTTCAAAGTCGATGAATAATGTCAAAACCGTTAAAGCAATCATAACGATGTTTAAGCTACCGCTAATTTTTATTGAAAATTTTCGATCTATTAAACGGTGTTCAAGCTTTTCCTTTCTCAAAGATACCTTATCAACAAAATAGAAAATCGCAAGACAAGACATTATATAGGTACACCAGTATAGAAATATATTTTTCAATTCCCAGGAAAAATCTACCCCATGAAGATAGCCTAGAAGAAGTGGGGGATCTCCGAGTGGAGTTAAAAGTCCGCCTATGTTAGAAACTAAAAATATAAAAAATATCACTAGATGGGCTTTGCGATGTCTATTTTTGTTCATATCGAGAAAAGGTCTAAGGAACAACATTGATGCCCCTGTCGTACCGATAATTGATGAAAACGAGCTACATAAGGCAAGAAAGATAATGTTACTGATAGTATTAGAAGGGGATTTTAATTCAATATTGATTCCGTGGGTTAACGTGTATAACGTGAAAAGGGTAATGATAAACGGGAGATATTCATCAATTAAAGCATTTTTGATGATGCCACTTGCGTCTAAGGTTAACGCATAAGTTGAACATACGGAAAAAAGGGAAATAATCGAAAAAATTGTAACTTCGTTCTTGCGCCAGAAATTAGGAGCAAAAATTGGAAATAAGGCAATCGAGAACAAAACTATCACAAGCGGTAACGATAGAATCGTTATTTCTAACAAGCTCATGATTTTTTACATTAAAAAAATCCACTCTAATTATAGTTCGTTTTTATAAGTCTTGCAGCTTATTTTGTATAAGTGTATACGTTCACATAGTCTGAAACAAAATATGTGAAGTTACTTCCTCTATGGTTCACGGTCTATTCAGGCTACCCTATGCCGGATTCACAGATGACTCTACATCTTTTGTTGTGGCATTGCAATCCATCCGGCCTGCTTCAGACATTAATGTTCTATAATTTCCTGTTATTAATCTTATTTTAAAGCCTAATTCAAAACCTAAAACGAATATCTGGCTTTTGAATTCCACAAAAGAAAACCATTTATTTCATGCTTTTTAAGCGCATTTATCTGCTCTTGAACTTGCTTTTTTCCATAGTTTTTCCAAGCTCCAAATTTAAGCCAGGTTGCGGTAAAAGCCTGAATCCAAGGTCTAGCCTTTTTTGAGATGCTTTGTAACGCAGCGTTTGAGTATAGCATTGATTTTTCAACTATTCCATAAGGAACCAAATCTGGATGGGGAATACCAAAGGATCCATCAGGCCAATGTGAAGGGTAAATCATGGGGCATATATAATCAACTTCAGAAGCGATTGCGATATAATCCTGTCCGATATTTGCTGAACTCTTTGTTGTGACATTTCCTAAAGACATAGGGATAGTACATCCAAAAACCGCGGCTGAGACTTTAACGCCCATTTCGTGCAATTCTTTTGTAGCTATTTTAATAAACTCGTTTATTATGCAAATCTTGCTTTTCTTTTTGACATCTTCCCATATGTCCGTATTTTCCAAATTTCTAAACGGAGGAATTCTAATGTAATCGAAATGTATCTCATCAAATCCAGCTTTTGCTGCCAATTTTGCAATTTTTAAAACATAATCCTGGGTTCCCTTTTTGTAAGGATTAAGCCAAACCATTTTTTCTCTGTCAACATAGACTGTTCCATTTTTATTTTTTATTGCAAGCTCCGAGTTCGTTTTGGTTTTTTCCTTATCTTTAAAAGATACAATTCTCGCAATTGTATATATCCCCTCTTTTTTTAGAGTTTCCAAAAGAGATTTTATATCCTTTATACTTCTGTTAGATTTAACCTTTTCATCCCCTAAATCACAAGTTATTTCTCCAAAATCATTCTTTATATCGATTACAAATGCGTTAATTCCGAGTTTTTTTGCTGTAGATATTTTTTTTATTAATATGTTTCCAAATTCCCCGACGTACATTCCTTTTATTTCAAAATTATCACACTCGAACTCTTCTCCAGACTTTACGGGAAAATTGAAAACAGAGCAAAAAAATGAAAAAAAACACAAAACAAGTTTAAAATTACATTTCATAAAAATCTATAACAAACGAGGTTTGCATTAGCCAATCCCTCTCAACATTTCAAAATACAGGACTCTTCTAAAATTCTAGATGATTTTGCAAAAATTTACAATTGGCTGTATATGTGAGTGTCTGCGTTCACATGTTATGAGACAAAAAGGAGGTCTCTTGAACCATAGTAACATACTCCAGGAGTAGCTCCTTTCAAGTGTCTACATCCAAACAGATGTAAGAAAAAAAACGCAGAGTTAACGCTCGTCTATTAATAACATAATCCCTACCCGGCCTCAGCCTGAATAGACCGTAAACCATGCTTAAATGATTTGTATATTTTATAATACTTTGAGAGAGGATATATAAAGGAATCCCCTCCCCCTTTTCATAATTCAGAGACTGCTATATATCATGCTTAAAGTATTATAAAAAAAAATACATAAATCATTGGGGCATGGTTTACAGTCTATTCAGGCTGAGCCGCCTGAGTCATGTTAAGTTTGAGGCTGGTCGAGCGGTTCTCAAGCTTTTAAATCAATTGTTCCACGTGGAACATCTATGTTTGCGGTGCCTGGATGGTTCGAGCTTTTAAAACTGTTGTTCCACATGAAACATTTACGTTTGCGGTGCCCGGATGGTTCGAGCTTTTAAGCGATTGTTCCAGGTGGAACATTTCATGGTTGAGGCAGGTCAGATGGTTGGCTTTTAAAACAATTGTTCCACGGGGAACATCTACGTTTTACACCGCCTGAAAAACTCCCTTTAAAAGTCAAGCAGAATCTAGGCAGGCCTACTATAATTAAACTATACCTATATACCTTTAAAAAACTCCTTTGAATTAACGTTTTATTAAGCTTTTTGTGATACTCTATATATTCCATCCCTAGCCCCCACCCACCACTGGGGGACCTCCGGTCGGGTTCAGCCGCAACACCTGATGTTCTCTCGTTTTGCAAGCACAAGCTTAGCATATCACAAAAAGTTTAATATTCCGTTAATTTTGAAAAACTTTTTTTAACCAATGGCCCCTCCTAGATAAGAAAAATAATCTATGATGGAGAAAAGAAGCAAACTCAAAGGATGAGGAGGGGAAAAAAGGGAGGCGCGGAGCAGCTGGTTTTGCAATGGGGTGATAGTGGTTATCTAACCTGAGTTTCATATAAGGAGCTTGGAAGAACTAAGTGGAATCGATAAAATACACGTAAGATTTGAATAAAACGTGTGTATTGTGATTCCACTAGTTGAGATATTCTCCTATATTGATGACTTTTGCAAGATCTTTGAAGATAAGATGAAAGAATTTGTTATAGGGAATAGTTATAAAAAGAAACGTAATAAACCAATGAATATGAGTTTATCTGAAATAATGACAATATCGATTATGTTTCAGATGAGTGGATATAAAACATTCAAAGACTTTTACATAAACTGTATCTTAATTATATATAAGAAAGAGTTTCCATAGGTCTATACATAACTTCTTTCTTAATATTATATGTTGTCTTGTAGCTTATCAATTATTACCTAAAAAACCTTCTGTTAGTTTTTCTTCCTTATATGAAACTCAGGTTAGCTAGTAGTTTTTTATTTAATTAACCCTATCAATCGTTGAGTAGCTGGTAACCCTAAGGAGCTAATATATGAAAGGACGAAAAGATTATTATACATACACATCATCTTTGTAATTTATTGTAATCTAAATGCTTTTTGGAATTAGCTAATTCGGAAAATGCTTCTATATTTCGCTTTTTAGAAAGAAAAAATATCAACGTTAAAGCAATTGCTATAACCAAAATAAACATTGTAGCGAGAGCATTAATGGCAGGTGTTATCCCAATCCTTATGTTTGAAAAAATAAGTATTGGAAGAGTTGTAGAGCCCGGCCCTGTCAAAAAGCTGGCTATTACAAGGTCGTCCAAAGACAAAGTGAAAGCCAACAGCCAACCAGATAAAATAGATTTAAAAATGATTGGGATCTTTATTTGCCAAAAGACCGTGAAATACTTTGCACCAAGATTCAAGGCCGCTTCTTCCAGGGAGTTATCAAAAGACAATAGCCGTGACCTAACCGTCATATGAACATATGCCATAGTTGCCATCACATGCCCTATAACAACGGTCATTAATCCGCGTTCTTTCGGAAAGCCAAAAATATTTTCGATTGCAATGAACAACATTAACAAAGAAAAACCGACAATGATTTCCGGAACGACAATGGGTATGATTATCGCTACATTTAAAAACTTTTTTCCGAAAAAACTTTTTTCATTCACAGTTGCAATTGCGGCCAAAACGCCTAGAACAACCGCTATAGTCGCGGAAATACACGCAGTCTCAACACTTGTTAATGTTGCATAGATCAAATCATCATCTTCAAAAACGGCTTCAAACCATTTTAACGAAAAATGAGTCCAAACTCCTGAAATCTCGGAAGAACTAAAGGCGTTTATAATAAGGAAAACAATTGGAATAAACAGAAGGGCGTATCCAAACACCAAAATGCTCACGATTGTCCTAGACAGCCCGATCATTCTTCTATGTCCTCCACATGGCTAAACTCGTTCATTCGAGTTTTTGACCATGCTCTTGTAGCCGCTCTTTCATAGTTCCTATCCTCTGGAGTTACACTTGGAGTTCCAATCATTAATCTAAATATTTTTTCTTTCTCTAAAGGGCATATTTGATCATCGTCTGTCAGCTCCTTCTTAAACATCTTAAATGCAGATGGCACATTAACCAATATTCCTGAACAATTGGTGATTTTTGCGGCAATTTTGGGATCCAACAAATAGTTTAGAAATTTATAAGCATTTTTTTTATGTGGAGCTTTTTCGGGAATTCCAACACAATCAGTCCATAAAATACCAAAATCCTTGGTAGTAGTGTATTTTATATTTTTACCAACTTTCATTCCTGCTACGTGCGCTCGCCACGCGTTATCAGAGGCGCATATTGCAATGCAAACTTCCCCAGAGATTAGATCATTTATTGCCGTATTTGAGGAAAATTTTTTAATATATTTTCGAATTTTTTTAAATTGTTTCATATACTTTACGATATCGGATATTTGTCTAGTTCCAAGCCCATTTCCAATACTAAGAAACACCCCCATCTGCGGAAAAATATCTATATACTCCTCTGGAAAGCTTATTCCATACTTGGAAAGTAAACTGATTTTTTCTGGTTCAAACAAGATGTCGTAAGAGTCTATCTTTTTTTGTGGGAACACTTTTTCAAAAACATCAGCGTCATATGCTAATCCAACAGTTCCCCAAAATATGGGGATTAAGTGCTCAATTTTTCCTCCAGCCTCCTTGTACTTATCAGTCACACATCCTTTTATATTTTCTATATTAGGGATTAGATTTTCGTCTAATCTGGAGTAAGCCCCCATATCACATTGCCTTGCGGCATAAGGAATGAAGGAGGGGAATACGACGTCATACCCACTATTCGTTGCAAGCAACTTTGCCTCTAAGGTATCGTTATTATCATAAACGTCGTAAATAACTTTTATTCCAGTTTTTTTTTCAAATTCATCAAAAATCTCCCTATCTATAATTCCATACCAGCCGTAAACATTAACAATTTCACGTGGAGACTTTCTAAAAGTTAAGAAAGTTAGCATAGCTAGGAATGTGCAAAATATGACTATATTTCGGCTCATTTTATTTGGATTTACCTCCTATAAAGCTTTTCCTTTCAAAGAAATTTTGTAAAGCGCGATCATAAATGAAGGCAATAAGCGCGACCGATAATATACAAATCAACGTGTATTCAATTGGACTACTTTTTACGATTTTTAGAAATGTCAGTTTAGGAAGGTCAAGCTTTGTATTAACCATTTCTGAAAATGAATGATTTATCAATTTGAAGATTTGTCTTGCGGCCATGAGAAAAACGATAACTGCAGAAATTGCGCATACATAATGTCTATGAATTTTACATGCCAACCTTCTTCCGATTCGAGAACCGATTGCGGCTCCTGTTAAAAGAATCAGCGAGAGAAATATATCGCAACAATAGTTATTTGCCGAGTATATTAAAGTAGTAATAGTCGTGAGAACACAGGCTACAAGCGCGGTTGTTCCATCGACAACTTGACTCGTTCGTCCAATTAAATACGTCATCGTTGGAGCTATAAAAAGATTATCTCCACCTCCGAGCGACGAAAGCAACAAGCACGCCAAGCTCCCCATGAATATCGGAATCAAGATACTCATTTCAGTCCTTGATCTTATAAAAATCTTATGAAACGGTAAGTACAACATCCAACGCCTCATTGAAACGCTTTTTATATGCCTCTTAGAACCACAATGTCTCCATTCGTCAATTCCCTGAAACGAAATAACAAATCCCAGCACTATCAGTATTAAAATATAAACACAAACAAATTTGTTAAAAATGATTCTCGGGTTATCGAAATGGTGCAAAATGAACCACTCTAGAATAATGCTCAACATTCCTCCAAACAGCATATAACCGGCTAAATGATAATCAACAGCACTCTTTCTTTTGTAAGATAAAAAACTCGTAAGGTTAGTTCCAATTGCGTGACAAAGCTGAGTTGCAATAGCGGTAAGCGGAGATATCCCAAACTCCATAAGCGCCGGAGTTATTATAATTCCGCTTCCGATTCCAAGAAAGCCTGAAATGAACCCTCCAAATAATCCCGTAAAAAGCATTGCAATGGGGTTTAGAAAGGTATCAACGATTGGGAAAAATATTTCTAACACACAACAAATTCCCAATCCGAATGTACAACCTAGATAATATCATAAAACTTTCTTTTATATAGGAAAATTCTAAATTTTTCAAACAAAAAATTAATCTAAATTAATATTTAATGAAATCTAAAAAAATTTAAGTATGCTTTAGTTTAAAGGGTGTGCTTTACCAAGTAGGTTTGCTAACCTTTAAATAAGAGACACTAGAATAGGCGGAGTCTTATAGTAATGAGATTGCTCGTGGTGGAGGATGACACTAATATAGCACATAGAATCGAGGCTACATGTGTTTCTGACGGGTTATCTTGTCATGTTGTTGAAACTGGATCTGAAGCTCTCGAGATGGTAAAATTTTATGACTACGATGCGGTAATACTCGATTTAATTCTACCAGATATAGACGGCTTTGAAGTTTTGTCAAGGATCAGGTCTGTGAAGAACAACACGCCAGTCATAGTCCTTTCCGGCATTAATATAACTGAGGATAAGGTTAAATGTCTAACAATGGGAGCAGACGATTACTTAACAAAGCCATTTAGCAAAATTGAATTGCTTGCAAGAATTTATGCGATAGTAAGAAGGACTTCTGGCCATTCTTCATCTATGATAACCATAGGGCCGCTTAGTATAGACATAAAGCAGAGGTGTGCCAAAATACACGGGATAGAGATATCTTTAACCAGTAAAGAGTATTCAATTCTCGAACTGTTAGCCTTAAAAAAAGGATCAATCTTACCCAAGGAATCATTCTTAAACCATATATATGGAGGAATGGATGAGCCAGAATTAAAAATCGTTGACGTCTTTATTTGTAAGCTCAGAAAAAAGATAGCGGATTTAACAGGTGGACTAAATCTTATAGAAACAGTTTGGGGAAGAGGATATACCCTACGTAATTATACAGAAAACGAAGAGATAGATGACATTAATGATATCAGGATCAGTTAGCAACTATAGTAGATCATTGTCTACCTTCATAACCGCGGAGTTAGTTTTCCTTTATGAATAACCATGAATCCGGCACAGCCAAAGTCTGAATAGACTAAACTCCCCAATGATTTATGTACTTCTTTTTATAATACTTTAAGCATGATATATATTGTTCCACGTGGAACATTTTATGTTTGATGCCGGCCGAGTGGTTTAAGCTTAAATTGCTATATATCATGCTTAAAGTATTGTAGAAAGAAATACAAAAATCATTTAAGCATGGTTTACGGTCTATCCAGGTTGGGCCGCCGGAGTAATGGTTATTAATATATGAACGTATATGATCTCAATTTTATTGTTGAACTTAAAAAAATAACATGTCACACTGAAAGAAGTCAAGGAGAGCTCAGAGGGGGGGTATGAAAAATAACAAGGTCATGTTCGTATTATTGTTTCTTTTTATAGCAACTGATGCTTGCTCTGATGTCACTGTTTTTGAGCATGGGGACTATAAAGGTAGAAGCCAAAAACTTTCTCCTGGAAGGTATAACTTTGCAGACTTAAAGAAAAGTGGGGCCATTGGCGACGATTGCATAAGCTCAGTAAAGGTTGATAATGGATACAAAGTGACATTATATTCCGATCCTGATTACAAAAATTTTTCAAAGGCATTTTCCTCAGATTCTTCGTATGTTGGGAATGAGATAAACGATCGTACTTCTTCGATTATAGTCGAAAAACTGCACGATAATACAACACCCGTTACCTTATATAGTGAAAAAGATTTTAAAGGAATAGGTCAAAATTTCGGTATTGGAAAATACGACCAAAACCATATAGTTAAAATAATAGGTAACGATAACACTAAATCCATACGAGTAAACAAAGACTACAAGGCCACAGTTTATGA
>JAIRYO010000026.1 GCA_031267725.1 Holosporales bacterium
ATAAAAGCCAGTCAGGATTTCGTTTTCAAGCGGGTCTTCGGCGCGGAATCCCATAAACGGGTGCTGGTCTGTCTGCTGAACGCCATTCTGAAAGGCAATCCGCATATTAAATCCGTGGAGTTGGACAACACGGAAATTCCGAAAGATAAAAGCGACGGTAAAAACGTGCGTCTGGACATTCGAGCCCGCACCTCGGATAATACGGTTATCAACGTGGAAATCCAATGCGCAGACCGCGGCGAGTTGATTCATCGATCCGCTTTCTACCAGGCAAGAATGATGCTGGAGGAGGTAAAATCCGGAGAAAGCTACAACATTATCCCGGATATGATCTCCATTTGGATCGCCGATTACAAGGCTACGGATCGGAAGCATCACACCAACGAGATTTTGTATATGTACAAAAGCACCGACAAAGACCCGATCGAAATTGCAACGGACAAATTTCGCACTTTTATCATTGAACTTTCAAAAATAGAGTTCAAAAACATACATCGGGCAGACATGTTCTCGGTGTGGATGATGTTCATTAAGCATCCCGAAGAGATACCGGACGAATTTCTGTCCATTCCGGAAGTTAAAGAGGCTATGGATGAGTTGACCTATCTCAGCCACGACAAAGTGTTCCGTGCAGAATACGATGCCCGCCAGAGGCTTATCAATGACGAAAATGCCGCTATTACCATCGCTACGGAAAAGGGGCTCGAAAAAGGGCGTGAAGAAGGGCTCGAAAAAGGACTGTTGGCCAAAGCCAGAGAAACAGCAGTTAAGCTGATTGCCAAAAATATGGCCACCGCAGACATTGCTGAAGTAACAGATCTTTCGGAAAAAGAAATTTTGGAATTGCAGAAATCGGACAGGAAGCAATAATTGAGCGAGAAATCCAAGTCTGAAACCGGCGCAAAACCCTTATCTCCCAAAAAAGAAAGGTATAAAAGATACATCGCGACTTGCAAAACGGTTATACATTGCTGCGGGAAAAATATCCTCTGTGTTTCTCCAAAGAAAATCCTCTTCCTCTGAAAATAGGTAGAGTACGGAGCGGCAAAATATACGGTTTGGGACTATATAACAATCGGGAGGGAATCATGAACAGCTTTTCAAATTTCATGGGAATAGACGTTTCCAAGCATAAGATTGATATCTTTTGCACGGCGATGTCTTCCCGTTTTTCGGTTCCCAATAAGAGACCGTTGCATAAAAGAAAAGTTGGATTCATAAAAGGAGGAATAAATGATCGCCCGCGGCAAGCCGCGGGGTATTGAATAGTAGCACGTTGTATCAGAATAGTTTTATTTGATAATCTTCATGTAGTTTTTGATATTCTTTTCCTTGGTTTTTCACATAATTCCCTATAATGTTCTCATTTCCATGCTCACCAACAGTACTTACAAAATAACCGTCACTCCAAAATTCTCCTCCCCATAATTGTTTTTTTACTGAAGGAATTTTTGGGAGCATTTTACGCGGCAAGCCGCGGGGAATATATCCCTAAATAGAGATTTAACGGTTTGAAAGACGAGAACTTCCTGCTGCACTTGAAAGAATGCGAATTTAGGTATAATAATAAGGACGAGGATCTTTTAAAGATTTTGACTAAATTGGTCGATAAAAATAAAAAGATGCTAATCTAAAGCCTAAAAAAATAGACAAATTAACCCAATATTAAAAATTAACCATTATTATGGTAAAAGGATGGAAACTCGTCATCATATCATGTATACTTATGGTGTGTATATTGATGGAGGTTACTATGAAGAAAATATTATATACGATGATTGCTGTAGTTGGAATATGTGGAGTTAATGAGGGGATGGATATAAGTTATCACTCACTTGTTGAGAATAAAAAGAAACAAGAATTTTTAACTCCTCCAGTTTGTCGAAATTATGCTGAACTTCAAAACCGTATGCATGGTAATACACTACGTTTTATAACAGCCAGTCCACTTAATAAGGAAAAGGTTGCGGGAGAATTATTGCCAGAGTACGAGCACATATTTTGTACGGATATAGAACAGTTACCGGTTTTGAAACAGCTAGAAGAAAAAGTGTCGACAACTTCCTTAGCAAAATTATCGGAAGAGTCGTTATCTGAATTAGTAGATGAAATTGCGTATTTATGTGATGGACTGTCAGAAGCCGCGACAAAGATGCAAAATATGTATGAAGTTAAGGGAGATTATCCGCGTGCACTTCTTTGGGCCCTTGTTTCTTATAAATTTGGTAATCAAATGGCAAAAGAGGCTATAGGTAGATTGCTGGTTGGGATGGGAAAATAGATGACAAGGTTAAGTTGTAAACTTATTACGATTTTGTCGATTGTTTTCGTTAATGTTGATTGCTATTGTATGGAGCTTCTTCAGAAGGTTGTATTCTGTAGTGACCCTGTACATCATAAAAAAACAGCGCAGGTATTTAATTCATCTTTTCTTCTGCAAGACGTGAAAGAAACAGAGTTTTTTGAAAGAGTTTTTTTTGAAAATTATATAAAAAAAATTTACTCATACACAGAAGGACGTGCGTTGTTGGATAGGTTAGATGTCTTATTCAATATCTATAGCTCTATAAAGAAACAGCCTGTTCATTTTTTTGTATCATTTTTAAATAGTGCTTCATGTTTTGGCGGAAAATTTTTGTCGGCATCAGATGCAGGAGCTTATAAAGGCAAATTGTTTTTCGATTCTAAGGGCGCAAGCACAGCTTTTAAATTCGATTCGCCAATGGTGAATATTAACTTAAATCTCATTGGCGGAACTTTATATCATGACGAACTGGGACTATGTACTGTTATACAAAGTTTGTCTAAAGTTATTGAACTTCCATTCGGGGAGTCATCTTCGAGCTCAGCATCTTCTGCGGCTACATTGTTATGTTCTGTGTGTGATTGTGCGGATCCTTATTGGATGCTT
>JAIRYO010000003.1 GCA_031267725.1 Holosporales bacterium
TAACCTATGAAACTCTTCCTCCGATAACCTTGATATCTTCTCGTATCTCATTTGTTCTTACCATAAGTTTCTGTACCACTCGATACTTGTAACATAATCTCTGTTTCGAAAGAAGTCTAATAAATACACAAATCATTTAAACATGCTTTATAACCTATTCAGGCTGGGGGCAGGCAAGAGTCATGGCTATGTTTAATGCCGGTCGGGTAGCTTAACCTTTTAAAGCGATTGTTCCACGTGGAACATTTTATGTTTACGACGAGTCTGAAAAATATATTCAAAAATCTAGCCAGGCCGCCTATATTAAACTATATCTTATGTACCTTTTAAAAAACTTCTCCGTACTCTATCGGAAATCTAATACTTTTTATATCGGATTCTGAAATGAGCCCTTCTTCAATTTTTAAATTACAATCTTCGAGGATGTCTTTAAATCCCGCGTTAATTGCTGCGGTTTTTAGTTTTTGCTTATCTAGTACGTCGTCGTATATGAGTCTGTTTATTTCTGGAGACATCTTAAGAATTTCATTCACAATTGTCCTTCCACTTTTTTTACTTTTTTTTACTAGTCTTTGAGATACTATCGAAATGATATTATCTGCAATTATAGAATTTGAAATTTTGAATTCTTTTAGCCGAGCAATCGCTCCAAAACTATCATTTGCATGAATAGTGGTTAATACTAAATGTCCGGTCATTGACGCCCTAAGCGCCATTTTAGCAGTTTCTTCGTCTCTAATTTCACCTATCAAAATAACGTCTGGATCCTGTCTTAATATCGATTTTATCCCATCTGTAAAATCTATGATTCCCGGAATGATTTTTGTCTGTTTAACGTTTGATATTTTATATTCAATCGGATCTTCAAGAGTCATTATGTTTCTCGATTTTTTGTCCATCGTTTCAATAAGTGAATATATCGACGTCGTTTTCCCCGATCCAGTTGGGCCGCAAAAAATAATCATTCCGCTTGAGAAAGAACAAATGCTTTTTAGGTATTCGATTTGATCATGGAAAAACCCTATGTTTTCAATTGAAATAATTGATTTATCCTTTTTTAATACTCTAATAACCAAGGTTTCCCCATATAATGTGGGATGTGTTGACACTCTAAAATCGATACTATCTTTTTGAAAATGCCCTGATTGAGGGCGTCTTGTCTCAGAAATGTCGAGCTTAGCTAAAACTTTAATTGATATGGCAAGCTGTTCAAATTCTTCAATACTAAACGTCTTGTATTCCGTCAAACTCCCATCTACTCTCAGGAGTATCTTGAATATTTTTTCAAATGGCGTTATGTGTATATCAGAGGCGGATTTGGAAACTGCATCAAAAATCACCTTATTCATCACATTTTTTGGCTGATTGATTTCCAAGAACTTTCGTTTTATTTCACTTTTTTGAGCTATACAATAGATTAGTTTTAAATTTCTCGTCTTCTCGCAAATAGATAAACGGTATTCAACGTTGTTTTTTGCTTCCAAATTTTCTGGATTATCTATTGCCACATAGACGCAATTATTTGATATCCGAAGTGGAATTGCTAATGATGGCGCAAGCTCGTCATAACTAAAATTTTCAATTTGTGAAAAATTCAAAAAATTAGTGTATTCCAATGCGAAAAAATCAGATTTTAGTTTCGCTATTTTTTCCTCTGTGATATCAGATGCACTCGCTAAAATGTCACAAATATAATCATTTGAAAACTCTGATTTTCTCTGTGCGATTTCATATAGGTCCCGATCAATTATATTACGTTCGTGCAAAAAATCCAGAAATGACATCAGCAGGTATTTTTATTTTATAAGCGAGACCTTCGTTACCATTCCGAGATCTTCAGATATATCGCTCACTAGTTGAATGATTCTTGTGTCTGCAAAATCTTTTCTTATTGAATCGTCGCAAGATATATTTTCTTCTTCCTTTTTTTTAGGATTCTTTTTGCATCCTCGGTACATATACTTTTTGCTAGAAATTTTCATGCCTCCTCCAAATGAATTATCCGATTTATGTGAGATAGGCATCACCTCATCATCTTCTTTGGAATATTGATCTTTTTCTTCGTCCTCTTCGCAATCGATGCTTTCTTGAACATACGTAGCGTCCTTAATCCCACAATCTTGATCAATAAAAGGCATAAATAAAAATGTAAATAAAAACAACATGAGCTACCTCGTAGTAATAGTCCTATCAAAAAACAGTTTAAAAAAAAAAGATTAACAAATAGTTAATATTTTAGGATTTTTTGCATTTTATATTTTTTATTTGTCTATAAGAAATTTAAGTTTATTTTAGCGGTTGGCTTTATACTATTTTTTTATCAATGAATGTTTTGTTAAAGTTCAAACAGATGGGAGGGGGTAAAAGATACAGAATTAGTTTTCGCCATAAATCCCGCATGGTCAAGTTTGAGACCGTAAACCATACTCAATGATTTTAATGCTTTAGACAGGATGTATATCCCTTTCCTATTAAAGCTTGAAGCGCCCGGCCAACATCAAACATAACATGAATTCTGCCTGACCCAATGAATTAGAGTCATTAGAAAGAAACTAACTCTTAGCTTGTTATAGCTGAGTGAAACACCCATCCGAACTCAAACATAAATGTTCCACGTGGAACAATTGTTTAAAAGCCTGAGAACCACTCGGCCGGACTCAAACATAACATGACTCAGGCGGCCCAGTCTAAATAGAGCGTAAACCATGCCCCAATGATTTTTGTATTTTTTATAATGCTTTAGACAAGATATATAAGCAATCCCTTCACCCTTTACATATAGAACCAAACCCTCTAAGTAATATTCTAAGATTGCTATATATCATGCTTAAAGCATTCCTATTCGGGCTTGGACATGTGGAAGTCATTGGGAATATCTTTTGTTCAGCTGAAGGAAAGCTCTCCTATCCTTCTTAACCATCTCCAGATGATCATACAGGCCTGTACTTATATACATCATCCATGATTTAAACTTCGTCATCGAGATATCCACCGCTGCAACAAAACCAGTCCTCTTTTTCATCCTTACAGTAGATTTAGTACTTTTTTTCACCGATTTAGTACTTTTTTTCACCTTTTTCGCCTTTTCCATTACCATTTTAGTCATATCATCAACTTTTCCTTTAGCCTTATCATAAGCCTTCTTCAAGTCATCAAGCTTTTCTTTTCCAATAACTCCCCTCTTAGCAAATTCTTCTAGTTTGAATTTAAACCTTTCCCCTTCAACAAAGGCTTGGTTGCCCTTCTCAATACGTAAAGTCTCAAAACAGTGAAACTCATATACTTTATTAACTATCCCTTTCATCGATCTTAAACTAGCATTCTTCTTAAGGACTTCGCGAACCTTATTCAATTTACCCAATATCGAGCATTTGATACTTATAAGGGCTTTCTCTCTATCTTTAGTAATCTTAGCAAAAACGTTTCCTGTATTTTGCAAGGAGCTTAAAGTCTGATTTTTGCGATATGAATCCAACTCTTTGTTTCTCTTATCGGTAAACGCATTAGCCTTTCCGAAAAAGATATCTCCAACCTCATCACGCCACTTGCTCCTTGATTCAGAACCAGGAGAGGCCAGACACTCTCTAGCTATCCCCCCTACCTTTCTCATATCTTTTCTGCTCATATAGGAGGGTTTTGATGAAGCAGTTCTCAGCTTATTCTCAATAGATCTTTTAGCAAAATTAAAATTCTCAACTATTCTCCTCTTTGCAGTAATATCATACAATCTAACATTTGATACTGCGCCATCAGCGTCTTCTTTCAGCCTCTTAACTACTACAGCATTACCTCTAAAATTTTTCTTTAACTTTTTGCCACTCCCTGCTATTGCCTTTGATAACTTATCAATGTTTTCGTTAGCCTTCTTTTTAGCATTAGCTAATTCACTAAGC
>JAIRYO010000032.1 GCA_031267725.1 Holosporales bacterium
TCATTTTATGTTTGAGTCCGGCTAGCTGAACGCAGACACATAAAAGAAATAACTTGCGTTTTTGAAAAAGCAATGATAGCATAGAGAACGTGTCGTGGTTGTGCGGCGCAAAAATCATAAACAATCTAAATACGCTTCATGGTGATCGGTAATTCAGCCGACTTGCTTTCATACGTCTTTTGTTTTCATCGAACTCAAGTCTTGTTTTAACGCAGCGAAGTTTAGAAAAATTAAAAATCTCTTTTTTATAAGGTGAACCTATGACAAATGTATCTATACTAAAAATTGAATCGGACCAAGGACCAGTTTTAATTTCAAAGAATGCAACTCAAGAAATATTTCCAAAATCAAAAATTGAAATTACAAGGGATGTTAACATGAATTTAATAAAAGTTGATCGACAAATTAAGCTAAAAAGCACAGTAGAAACCAAGGATTCTCCAGATGCTTTAATCCTAGAAAAAGATTCCATTTTTAAAATATACTCAATTATTAAATTAAAACAATTTATCAGAAAAAATATCATTGTTGATTATGTTGAAGATTCTCTGGAAGAACATGAAGGGTATGTTATATACCGACCAATTCTCAATATGGTTTTGGTAAACTTTAATTGCAAAAACGATTGCTCAAGTTTTCCATTTTGGAAATTTGAATTCGAGGAGACCTAGAACCGTCAGATGTAAGAGAAAAGAGGTGAAGTTAGTTTTTCTTTATGAACAACTCCGCGTTTTTTGTCTCAAACTATATGAACGCGAGCATTAGGTGTTAAGCTCTAGAAGTTTAAACTTTTCAAGATTTTCGACTTGTTCCCGCCATAACGATGCGTTCAAGTTTTGATCGATTTTTTCAGTTTTCCATTCATGATCATTTTCATTACAATTACAACTAACTTTTATATCGTCTCCTTGAAAATTAGCTGCGGATATCGTATAAGTGATTCCTAAAAATAAGAGAGTGAAAATCAACTTTTTCACGAAGAGCATATATTTCCAGCAATTTATAAAGAAATATTAGAATAATATCGTTAAATTTTAGTTAACTTTTTGTAGTAAATCGAAAATTTTCAAATCTTTTTTCTCTTGCAGAGATTTTTCGATTACATCAATGACTTGCTTGCATAAGGAAGATATATCTTTTGTATATTCATCCCAGATTTTCAGGATTTTTTTCAACTCAACTGAGGCGCTTTGCAAGGACTTCCTCATGCCAATTAAAAATACGACGATATTCGCGGCGGTCCTGTCGGATTTTTCAAGATAAGAAAGGTCTTCAGATAATTTATCTAAATCATTTAGTAGTGATTTAAATTTTCTGAAAAAAGTTTTTTGGTTTTGTTCAAAAGACTCAAAATTTTTCGTTAGCAATTTAAAAACGCAATTCATAACATTGAATACTGCGTAGCTCGGAATATTAGGTTGATTCTCAAACAATGTTTTCCCAGAAGTTACAATTATGTCGTTTATCATCTTTTTAGTTGAGTCTGCTAAAAACCTTTTCAGTTGTTCCAGGGAATTTTCTAAAACTTGTTGAATTTCGGAATGATTAAGTGGTTTAACGTGATCCATTTCTTGAAATTTTGATGCTAACCCAGAATTGGTATCTGTTAATAGATCCATTATTCTAAGTAATGTTATCAAACTCCGTATGTCGGAATTCAATCGTGAAAAAGAATCTGGAAGTTCGCTAATTGACTCTATAACCAACTCCGCAGTTTTTTTATCGGAAATAACATTTTCATATCCAGAAATGAAGATTTTTAGTAAGGCCAAATATGGCTCAAATTCAGACTGAGGCCTTTTCGACAGAAGACTATAATCGTTTTCAATAAGTGATCTCAATTTGTCGCATGCTTCGAAAATTATCCGAAAATTTGCATCTGTTATCTTTTGTTTTTCCTCGAATTGATTACTTTCAATTTTTCTTTTACTCAGAATATCAATTATAGATTTTAGTTCTGCAACTTTTTCAGGGGAAAGATCTGCTAGAATTTCATTTTCAACGGCGGTTGCGGTTGATAAAACAAGACATTCTATTATGTAATACGCAAATATGCCGCGCCTAATCTTCCCCATATCGTTATCTTTAGGCCTTCAAGATTATTTCTATAATAGTATAATTATATCTCGCAATGATTAAAAAACTGTTAACCATCGAAAATGTGTATAGATTCATATAGTTTTAGACAAAAGAGGCAAAATTACTTTTCTCTAATAACTGTGACTCCGACATGGTCCAACCTGGATAGGCAGTAAACCATGCCCCAATGCTTTGAAATAGGCTAATACAGCAATCTTTTCATCCTTTCCTGTTAAAGCTTGAATAAGGCGGCCGACCTCAAATATGAAATGTTCCACGTGGAACAATTGGTTTAAAACCTTGAGAAACACTCGGCCGGACTCAAACATAACATGAATCCGGCAGCTCAGTCTGAATAGGCAGTAAACCATGCTCTTCACCCTTTACATATAGAACCAACCCCTCTAAACCATATTCAGAGATTGCTATATATCATGCTTAAAGCATTATAGAAAGAAATACAAAAATCATTAGGGCATGCTTTACGGTTTATTCAGGCTGGACCAGGCAGGAGTCAGAGTTATTTATAAAACATAAAATGTTCCACGTGGAACATTTTGTTTAAAAAAAGTTTTCCAAAATTAACGGAATATTAAACTTTTTATGATATGCTAAGC
>JAIRYO010000081.1 GCA_031267725.1 Holosporales bacterium
AGAGGTTTGTTCTTCAAATGTCCAACCTCTAAATACTGTTTCACCCATCTCTTTATTGTTGTTATACCAACCTTAAAGATAGCCTTCGCCTCATTTTGAGTGTGACCTTCTTTCAAGAAATCAACTACTCTTTGTCTGTATTTTATATCGTATATCATAGATATCATTATAACTTCTCCTTAGGCTCCTGTCAACTAATTTAGGTATAGTTTAAGATAAAAGAAGTGAAATTACTTTTCGCCATGACTCCTGCCTGGCCCAGTCTGAATAGAGCGTAGATCTTACTCTGTTACAACAGGCGCAAAATTACTTTGTCTATGAATAACTGTGAACCACTCGGCCAGCCTCAAACCCGCCTGGTCCAGCCTGAATAGACCGTAAACCATGCCCCAATGATTTTTGTATTTTTTTTATAATGCTTTAAGCATGATATATAGCAATCTCTGTATATTACTTAGAGGGGTTGGTAATATATGTAAGAGGGGAAGAGATTGCTTTATATATCTTGTCTAAAGCATTATAAAAAAAATACAAAAATCATTTAAGCATGCTTTACTGCCTATCCAGGGGGAGCCAGACAGGAGTCTGTTATGTTTGAGGCGGGCCGAGTGGTTCACAGTTATTCATAGACAAAGTAATTTTGCGCCTGTTGTAACAGAGTAAGATCTACGCTCTATTCAGCTTGGGCCAGGCAAGAGGCATGGTTATTCAATGAATGTCTCACTACTTGATTCTAGAGAGCTTTCTATCTAAACGGGGCATGTTGATAACATATTACAGTTCTCAATTACCACTACCTTGTCTCACACCTGTTTGAACTTGAACAACAATTACCTCGCTTTTGTCGGCAGCGTTACCACTTCCGTCCAATACTTAACACAATTTATAATATCCGATCTGAAAGAAGAAAAATCAAAAGATTTTCGAATGTATCCAGAAGCACCAGCTTTATAAGCTTTATCTATCAATTCCTGGTTTATACTACTTGTCACTACAACAATCGGTATATCCTGTGTTTCTCTGTCTCTTTTTATTTCTTTTAACACATTCAATCCTTCACGTCTTGGAATAAACAGATCCAGAAAAATTATATCTGGTCTTTGAAAGTCTGTGCACAAGGTCTTATATCTTAGAACTTGAAAAACTTGTATCCCATCATGAACACAGAGAATATTCAGATTTTCAAAATCTTTTAAAGCTTTACGAATAGTTATTTCGTCCGCAGGATTATCCTCTACCATAAGTATGTTTATCTCTTCAGCTTCCTGGTCAAACTTTTTTCGCGAGTTGTCGTATATACCGACATCTAAGCTTATTCCTTCAAAAAATTTCTCAATACCAACATCATACAATGCCGATAGTTTATAAAGTGTTGCCGCAGAAACTTTTGTTATAGATTGCTCATACTTCTGAATTTGTTGATACGATAAACCCACCTTACTCGCAACATAAGAGAGAGTCATTCCTCGTTTAAGGCGCTTTTCCCTAAGTTGCTTTCCTATGAACTTGTCAATCGAAGAAAGCGTCAAAGATCTCATTCAATGTCTTCCTCCACGAAACACATCGATTCGAAACGAGAACTCTGCCCCTTCATTCCCCAGAACGGCATTAACTCTTTTGGCTAAAAACTTTCTTGCATCTCTATTGAAAAAAACTTTTGATTCTATATTCTTGTCAAGAACAAAAATCGCGAACCTCTTACCTGGAACGCTTTCTAATAAAAGGAAAAACAAGCTCCTGAACCAAGAAAATGACCCACTAGGCGCTAGAAGCCTTCCAACGGCAACTGTATTTTCCTCCTGTGTCACCATACCTCGCCATACTCCTCGCACAAACTAGAACCGATATCAAAAAATTAAATCCCCTTACAGTCTGCGATGCAGAATACACCAAATGAATTCATCAGAAATACATCTAAATAGTTGAAAAATATTAAATATTTCGCATTATAGGTGATTTATTTCTTAAAATCAATGAATGTTTTAGTTTTTTTAAATAAAAGCAAGTCTAAAAAAGAGTATTTTAATAATTTAAATAGTGCAAAATTTTTATTTACTTAGAATGATATAGGAATTACTAATTGATGTTTCTATCAGGATAGGTAAAATTCTAATTCTTATTAACAAAAAATTAACTTTTCGCATGTAGAATTTTTAATGTAAGAACCTAGATACATTTGAGATAATTTATAATGGCTGAGTCGAGGCATTACATTAGTGGCGCTGATGGTAGTATTCCCGGAATTGGAGGATGTCCATTTGATATGGATAGGTTACAAAGAGATTATGTAAGCGGAGGGCTTACCCCAACAAAGATAATCAATTTTGGCGGTAAAGAAGGCGGATTAGAAACAGATATATCAATGGAATTAACCCCTCTTGATGCTTGTACAGGTGAGCAGATTCTCGATGTTTTAGGTTGTTCAGGGTTTTATGAAACCTCGACCCTCAATTTCAGAATATCCAATCTTCACAAACCGGGATCAGCCAGGGCCTCTGATGTTTGGGTTGCAATTCCTGACAACATTGTTGTTCCTAAATTAGTTCAAAAATTACACCAAGGAGCTATAGACAAAATAAGAATCTCTTCTTTAGCTTATCTTGACAAGGGGGCAAAAGATCAACCAAGAATCGTACAGTCTGCGGAATATACAACCTGCTTTGTGAAATTTGTGGATCCGTTGAGTTATGGACTGTTAAGTGTATTCTCTTTTTCCTTCGTAAAAGTAAAAATCACCCAAGTCGATATAAAACAAATCAGTGAAAGCGGTACAAATGGGGAATCCGGAAGATATGTTTATGAATTTGATTACAACCAAGCATCTGGAGGAACCGGCGCATAAAGAGAAAAATTTTTTACATTTTTCTTTCATTCATCGGAAATTTTTAATGCTTCAATAAAGACTCCCTGTGGTATTTCAACGTTTCCAAACTGTCTCATCCTTTTTTTTCCTTCTTTTTGCTTATCAAGCAGCTTGCGTTTTCTACTTATATCGCCTCCGTAACATTTTGCCAAAACATCTTTTTTATAAGCGGAGACAGTTTCTCTTGCGATAACCTTGCCTCCAATGGCGGCTTGAATTGCTACTTTAAACAACTGCCGTGGAATGAGATCTTTGAGTTTTGAACATAATGCTCGCCCCCTTTTTTCAGCTTTTATTTTACAAACGATTATTGAAAGGGCATCCACCGCCTCACCGTTAACCAATATTGAAACCTTAACGAGATCACCGACTTTATATCCGCTCGTCTGGTAATTGAAAGATGCATAACCTTTCGTCGTGGACTTTAACCTATCATAAAAATCGAAAACAACTTCATTTAATGGAAGGCTATAGTTAACAATGGCCCTATCTCCTATGAATTGCATATCAATTTGTTCCCCTCTTTTATCTTCGCACAACGTTAACACTGATCCCAAATATGCTTCAGGAACGATTATGGTCGCTTTTATCCAAGGCTCTTCGGTTCTCGCAATCTTCACTATTTCCGGCATTTCTGCTGGGTTGTGAAGTTCTATCATTTTTCCATCGGTCATATAAAGGTTATAGATAACGCTAGGAGACGTCATGATTATATCTAGGTTAAACTCTCGTTCTAATCGTTCTTGAACTATCTCTAAATGTAGGAGTCCCAAAAATCCACACCTGAAGCCAAAGCCAAGCGCGGCAGACGTCTCTGCCTCATAACTGAAGCTTGAATCGTTTAGATGTAATTTCTGAAAGCTTTCTTTTAACTTTTCAAATTCAGAAGCATCAACTGGGAATATTCCACAAAAAACCACGGGCACTGATGGTTTGAATCCTTTTAAAGCTTCGGCGCACGGGTTTCTTTCTTCTGTTATTGTATCTCCAACTTGGCAATCTAAAATATCCTTGATACTTGCAGTTATAAAACCGATTTCTCCAGTAAATATTCGATCCGTTATTTTTTTCTTTGGAAGAAAGTATCCAACGCTATCGATAACATGAACCGCTCCAGTTGCCATCATCTTTACTTTCATTCCCGCTCTAATTTCTCCATCAAAAACTCTAACAAGAACTACAACCCCAAGGTATTGGTCATACCAACTATCTATGAGAAGAGCGCATAACTTATCCGAAACAGATTCTTTTGGTTTAGGCAACTTGTTAACGATAGCTTCTAAAACTTCATTAACGCCTAATCCGCTTTTAGCAGATATCGGGATTGCGCTTTCTGCAGCAAGGCCTATAACCTCTTCTATCTGCTGTTTTACTCTATCGACGTCCGAAGCGGGAAGATCAACCTTGTTTAACACTATTACAATCTCATGATTTGCGTCAATCGCCTGATAAACATTGGCTAAAGTTTGCGCTTCAACTCCCTGAGAGGAATCCACAACCAAGACGGATCCTTCGCAAGCGGTCAATGACCTACTCACTTCATACGCAAAATCTACGTGCCCAGGAGTATCTATTAGATTTAAAATATATTCGTTTCCATCTTTTGCGTTATATTTTAGACGAACCGTTTGCGCCTTTATCGTTATTCCCCGCTCCCTTTCTATATCCATAGAATCGAGAATCTGTTCTTTCATTTCACGTTTCTCGATAGCTTCACAAGTTTCGATAATCCTGTCCGCAAGGGTTGATTTACCGTGATCTATGTGGGCTATTATGGAAAAATTGCGTATATTGCTCATTTATCAATTTTTTTAAGCTGCCAGCTTCTCGAATGATAGCAGAAGATTTCAGACAGCTCAACAATGTATACCTTCACATAGTTTGAGACAAAAAATGCAGAGTTAGTTTTATCTGTTGATAGCTATGAATCCTGCATGATACATCCTGAATAGACCGTAAACCGTGCCCCAATGATTTTTGTATTTCTTTTTATAATGCTTTAAGCATGATATATAGCAATCTCTGAATATTAGTTAAAGGGGTTGGTAATATATGTAAGAAGTGAAGAGATTGCTTATATATATCTTGTCTAAAGCATTATAAAAAAAATATAAAAATCATTTAAGCATGGTTTATGGTCTATCCAGACTTGGCCGCCGAATTCATGTTATGTTTGAGGCTGGCCGGGTGATTCTCAAGCTTTAATAGGAAAGGGTGAAGAGAGTGCTATATATCCCGTTTAAAGCATTATAAAAAAAATATAAAAATCATTGGGGCATGGGTTACGGTCTATTCAGATTGGACCATGCGGGATTCACAGGTATTAGACAAAACTAACTTTGCAGCTTTTCTCTCAAGTCATATAAACGTATACAATTCCCAAAAATCTTGAAAAATTCTCAATAAAGTTTATTATGATATCGATATACAACGTTTTCTGTCTGCTGCATGAATGTCATATGCCCGTATTGTAAATGTTGTTACGAGATAGACGATAAAGTACTAAAAAACCCCATCGGAAATAAAAAGCTTGGATATGGTTGGTGGGTAAGGTGTTACAGATGTAACAGAAAATGGTGGATTCGGCACTCCTTTGCTGAAGAAACAGTTAATGCTCCTCCGATCGCTAACAACCAAATAAAAATAGACAAGCTTTCAGCTTTTATTAAAAAAAGAGAAAAGCAAAAACCTCACAGATCGCGGAAAATTTTAGGCTATTTAATGATATCCATAATTCTCGCTAGTGCCGCTCTCGGATATTTGCATAGAAATGTTTTTTACTCTTATTTAATTTCAAAAGCTAGGAAGTTGTCTAAATCTATTGCAAGTAAAATAATCATGACAGATGTTAGATATAAACTCGAAAACGACCTTATAACTGTTTTTGGGAATGTTTTTAATGAAGACAAGTCTGTTGTTAAAATAAATGGAGTTAAGATAATGGTCATTGATGAGGGGGTAGAAGTGATTTCTTGGAATGAAGAGTTTGATTCAACGAGTCTGCTTCCGCAACAAAAAATTCCATTTTTATCAACTAAACAACTGCCAAGTAGTGCTAAAAGCATACGTGTTGAAGTATCGATTTTTTAAGGAATAGTTCAGATGGATAATAATTTTAGTGTCGAAGACATGGATTTTTCGGAGTTTTTGAAGATCTTAAAAGATGGTGAGGAAATCGAAATATATACCGATGGTTCCTGTATCGGGAATCCCGGTCCTGGCGGTTGGGCCAGCGTTTTTGTATTTGCTAATAGGCGAACCAGTATATCGGGTTTCGAAAAGATAACAACCAATAATAGAATGGAATTAAAAGCGGCGATAGAAGGGGTTAAACATGCTCCAATAAACGTGTCTGCCACCGTGTATACGGATAGTACATACGTTAAAAACGGTGTAACTTCCTGGATAAAGACTTGGAAGCAAAATAATTGGAAATCTTCTTCGGGAAAGCCGGTAAAGAATCGAGATCTTTGGGAGGAGTTATCAAAAATCGTGGAAAATCGGAAGATAGAGTGGATTTGGGTAAGGGGACATTCTGACTGTACCAATAACAATAACGCCGATTTTATCGCTCGAAGCGCGATTGTAACTTCTTATATGGAAACTTAAATTGAGCGGATTATTCATAACTTTCGAAGGTGGAGAAGGAGTTGGTAAAACCCTTCAAACTAGGTTATTAGGCGATTTCTTAACCTCCTGCAAAAAAGAAGTTATGATGACAAGAGAGCCGGGCGGAACGGAGATCTCCGAAAAAATAAGGCATATACTTTTAACGGGAGATCCGGAAAAAACAGTTCCATTGACAGAATCATTATTGTACCTTGCGGCTAGGTCCGAGCATTGGAATAGAAAAATAAAACCGGCGCTTGATGCTGGGAAGGTCGTCATATGTGATAGATTTCAGGATTCCAGTATCGTTTATCAGGGATTTTGTAAAAATGTTAGCATCAGCCTTATGAATTTGATTTTTAAAGAGATTACCTCGGGGAAAATTCCGGATAGAACCTACCTCATAGATCTCGATCCCAGCATAGGAATTTCCCGCTCTTTATCTAAGAAAAATAATAAAGAAACGAGATTTGAAAAAATGGATATTTCTTATCATAAGATGGTACAAGAGGAATTCATTCGGCTAGCAAAAACAGAACCAAAAAGATTTTTAATAATAGATGGAGGGCTTTCGATTTTGGAAATTCAAGAAATAATCAAGAATGATATTAAAAAATTATTTGGACAATTAACCAAATATTAACTTATTGAATGTAGCATAGTCATATGTAGCTGTGTGTTTATGTATGGAAAATAACATGAACTTTAAATGTGCATTCTTATTGGTAACCGCAATATCGTCATCCGCCTTTTCTAGCTCTTTTTCGCCTCAAAATGACGTCTCTTCGCGATATAAAAATGAAGACATAGAGGAGTTAAAATCCATGATAAGAGCTCAAAATGCAGTTATAAAAAACTTAACTGAATCGGTTGAAAAGATGGCTGTGGCCACTGCGGGGCTATATAACGAAATGGTAGCGACCCTAGCTGGAGCAAATAGCGTCTTTTTAGAAGAAGCTAAAGGCCAATTGAATAATCTATCATCCATTTTCGGAGATTACGTCGGCCTCGTACAGCCGGATGGTTCTATAATGCCAACGTTAGAAAGTAATTTAAAAAAGATGGAGTTAAATGAGCCTTCTTCAACTTTTCAATCAAATATAGAGCCTGAAATCCTAAATGCGCTCCAAGGTTAACTAACCCCAGTATTATATAAAAGGGAAATTGCGTAGTAGTTAAAAAATGACTGCAAGGTCTCCTTAGTCAGTCAAGAAAAGCTCAGAGCCCAATTGAATAAACCTCTTTCGAAACAGTCATAAATCACTCTCCTTGTTACAGATAGCAGTGATAAGATTGAATCTCAATCCAAACCTTCTTCTCCTATTCCTGTATTTATCGGTAATACTTCTTACTATTTGTAACCTTCAATATCCCAACCATATGCTCAAATGTTAAGGGCTTTACACCTGTTAACCTATGAAACTCTTCCTCCGATAATCTTGATATCTTCTCGTATCTCATTTGTTCTTGCCATAAGTTTCTGTACCACTCGATACTTGTAACATAATCTCTTGAATGGAGGCAAGATATTCAAATAAGCAAACTCATAAAACAACGCTTGGCTTTCAAAATTGGTCGGGAAGAGCGGATTCGAACCGCCGACCCCTATCCCCCCAGAATAGTGCGCTAACCAGGCTGCGCTACTTCCCGAACTTAATTTAGGCTTCTCTCTCTCCCACTAGAACCATAATACATAAGTTCTCGTTTTACTTCAATGAAACTCTAAACTTTTCCTATATTCTCGTAGGCGACTGGGAAGAATTCACGATCCGACCACTAGTTAATATTTGCAGCATCCTGCTTAGGTTTATCTTCAAATTTTTCCCTTTTTATGTTTAAGAACATTAAAAGAGGAGAGGCCACAAATATAGAAGAAACCGTCCCAACAATAATCCCAACAATAATCGGAAGAGCTAAGGCCGCTATTATTTTCCCTCCAAATAGATAAAGCGACATAACTGCTAAAACGGTCGTTGTTGCCGTTAATGTCGTTCTTGAAAGAGTCTCATTTAAGCTTAAATTTATGAGTTCATTCAATTTCATTTTTTGGAATTTTCTTAAATTTTCCCGAATTCTGTCGAAAATAACAACAGTATCATTTATCGAATAACTAGCAGTTAGTAAAACAGCCGTAATTGACGTTTCACTAAATTCTATTGGAAAAATCGAAAACATACCGAAAACGATTATACAATCGTGAAAAAGTGCTGTAACTGCACAAATTCCAAATTGCCATTCAAATCTGATCGCTATATACAGAAGCATCGCTGCAAGTGCAAATGCTACAGCTTTTATTGCATTGGAGACGAGTTCATTCCCAACTTTTGGGCCGACAGTTTCTATTTTTTTATAAATAACATCTTTTCCGAGGGTGTCTTTAACCTTCTGAATAGCAATGGATTGTTCTTTCCCCTCTTCGGACTTTTCCAACTTTACCATGAGATCTTCCTTATTCCCAAACTGCTGAATAGCAACTTCTCCAAGCCCTAAAGAACCTAATTTTTCGCGAAGACCTTGAATATCCGGTTCTACCGGCATCTTAACTTCAAATATATATCCCCCCTTAAAATCGATACCGTAGTTCATCCCTTTAAAAATCATAAAAGTCAGGCAAGTTAAAATAACCGTAATTGCGAGAAGAAATACATATTTGCTCTTGCCAACTATGTCAAACTTTGTTCCATACGGAATTAAATGCAACCGAAACATAATACGTTCCTCCTGACCTATACAACCATCTCTTTGTCTCTGTTTTTCTTAACCCAGAACGCTATGATAGATTTTGTAAGGGCGAAAGTAGTGAACAGAGATATCAACGTTCCCATCGCCAAAGTTACAGCAAACCCTCTAATTGGTCCAGAACCCAATTCATAAAGAACAAGCGAGCCAATAAGAGTCGTTAAGTTGGAATCCACGATAGTCATCATTGCCATCTTATAACCTTGGGAAATAGCGATCATCGCTTTTATTCCTGCTCGTATCTCCTCTCTTATTCTTTCATAAATTAGGACATTAGCGTCAACCGCAGTGCCAATTGTTAATGCTATACCGGCGATACCGGGGAGAGTTAACGTTGCTTCAAGCAATGTTAAACAAGCAAATAACAGAACTATATTAACCACAAGCGAAATAACAGAGAAGAAACCAAATTTTCCATATGATAGAATCATAAATATAGCCACAAACAAGAAAGCAAACAGTGTTGCATTTTTCCCAGCGGTAATCGAGTCTATCCCCAAACTTGGCCCAACGTTTCTTTCTTCAATTATGTTTAATGGAGCAGGTAACGAGCCAGCTCTTAAAAGAAGAGCTAATTCCGTTGCCTCCGCCATCGTAAAATTTCCCGTAATTTGCGCATTTCCACCAGTAAGAACTGATTGAAAAACTGGAGCACTCAAGACTTTTCCATCTAAGACCATGGCAAATTGCTTATGAAGGTATTTTGCCGACAACTCTGCAATCTTTCTCGTTCCCTCTATCGAATCAAATTTAATCGATACTCCCGGCAGACCGGTATTAGGATCTATCGAAACCTGGGCGTCTACAAGGGATTTACCAGTTAAAGAAACCTGCTTCTTTATTGGAACATAGTAGACCAAATCTTTTCCTCTTAGTTCTGGTAGATAAACAACACCTGGTTTGGAAGGAAAACGAACTTTTTGTTCAATTTTGGCTGGAATTGTTTCCATGTCTTCATCTACTCCATGAAACGTCAATATGGCGGTTTTTCCCAAAAGCCTCTTAATTTCAGAAGAGTCTTCCACGCCGGGAAGTTGGACAACAATCCTATCCTTTCCTTGGCGCAGTATGCTCGGTTCTCTCGTCCCTGATTCATCAATTCTGTGACGAATTACCTCAATTGATTCTCCAACGATTCTTTTTTCGAACTCTTCCATAAAGGGTTGAGAAATAACTGCTATAACCTCTGAATCACGAACTGAAACATCTAATTCATTCCCTATCTTTAAAAGAAGCCTTTTAACGGGCTGAGCATCATTTACATCTTTTAAAAAAATGTGTATCGCAGAATTTTCGCCTTCTGATTGTATTTTGATTTTGCCGTATTTTATATTTTGTTTTCTCAACTGTTTCCTTATTTCATCAACTATGCTTTCTTGATATTCTCTTTCAACCGATTTTAAATCTACCTCAAGCTGAATATGAGAACCTCCACGAAGCTCTAGCCCCAAGTTAACGGTATGTCGCAGAAAATTAGGCAATTTTTCATAGAGCGATGAATCAAGCAGGGACGGAAATGAAAACACAAAACCCAGCAGGCATACCAGCGTTGTGAGCACGACTCTGAATCTTGATACAACTAGCATGGAAGTTTTTCTCCAAAATTATGCATTTTTTTTATCAGGCTTCTTTCCTGTCTTCTTCGAAGCCCCCCCTAACGCTTTTGTTTGTTTCTCAGAGCTATCCAGCTTTTTCTCATCATCTTTTTCAAGTATTTGCTTTTTTTTCGTATCACTAACTGAACGGTTTTCCCCATTAAAAACGGTTGCAATAGCTGACTTAACGAATTTGCAATGTACCCCATCAGCAATTTCTAAAACAATCTCCTGGTCGTTTAAGATTTTTGATACAGTTGCGATTATTCCACTGCTTGTTATAACTTTGTCAGCCTTTTTTAAAGAAGAAATTAGAGACTGATGTTGCTTTTGTTTTTTTTGTTGAGGCCTTATTAATAAAAAATACAAAATACCTATGAAAATGATTAGAGGCAAAAATGGCATTAAACCACTGGACTGTTCAGACTTGCCGTCAGCCAACGCTTCAGAAATGAGAAATAGCATTTACTCTTCCGATAAAACTTTCGAAACCTCTACATTCTATCAAGCTTCCTTACATTTAAAAAGAAAATTTTTAAGTTGCGTATACGTTCATATAGTTTGAGACAGAAGATAATGAATAGTGATTTGGCATGATTTACAATCTATCCAGGTTGAACTATACAGGATTCACATTGTTCATAGGTAAGCATCTTTTGTTGTAGGTAGTAATCCTACTTAGCCAGATTACGTAGAAGGACAAAATATTATGGTAAAACACGATACAGTCTGCTTATCAACAACGCTACTGTTAAAATATTCACTGAATTGATCCAATCTCGAGACGCCTCTCTTAATATCCAGAAGAATTCCCCTCCATACCCCCACTTGTCGAAAACTTCCTCTAAAATCGTTACTCTTCAATCGGTATCCCATACTCGTCTTTATGTTTATTGACCGTCATATAAGTTTTGACGCCCGAAACAGCTTTATTTGACTGAATCCTACTCTTCAGCATTGACTCATACTCCTTTAAATCCTTTGCGACTATGGTAAGCACAAATTCTTCATTCCCAAGAGTAGAAAAGCAGGAGCGAACATTTTTAGAATTTTTTATAATCCTAACAAAATTCTCTACCTCATCTAAAAATTGCGAAAAAAGGGAAACAATGCAAACTGCTCTAAACTCATACCCGAGGGCTCGGGGATCTATTTCCGCGTGATACCCCGTAATTATCCCTCTACTTTCCATTAATTTTAAGCGCCTAAAACAGGGAGGAGCTGATATACCAACGTTTTCCGCCAACTCAACATTAGTTATTCTCCCCTTTTTTTGAAGGTTGCTCAGTAAGATTATATCTATGCTATCAAGCTTGGTTGACATAACAATAACGAAAAACAGGGCCATTCGGCGAATGTATATTGTATTCTACAATCTTTAAAGGCGAAAATCTAGATATCATTTCAACTATTATTAGTAAGATACTAGAATTCTAATCTTTTTAATTTAAATAAAATTTACTTTTAATTTATGTAAAACTTTATAGAATCTTTTTTACTTTAAAAAAATCTCTCTTGCCTGTGAAAATATTTCTGTAGGTAACTCATTTTTTAAAAAGTTTATGAAAAAAAAGAATTGGACACGAAAAGAAATTAATATTTTAAAATCCGGTTTTGTTGCGGGAAAGCTAGTGAAGATCCTGGCATTAGAGATAGGCAGATCTACGACGGCTGTGAATAAGTTTTTAAGTAGATCTGGTATTCGTACGAGACGCTGGTCTATTCATAAAAAACCCCTGGGAAGTTCGGAGATTTTTGAAGTTACCCAACGCAATTTAGCTAAAGGTTATAACAGTGAAATTGAAGTTGGTTTAGAGGAAGTCGTTCATTATTTAAGAATGCGAGGATTACGCATTTTAGAGAATAAAATAGATTGCAATTTGTCTCATGAAAACGATAAGTATATGCTTAAGGACATACCTATCTCAGATGTTAAATTGTTACTTCTTGCTAACAGGTTAAGATTGGAAAAGGGGGAACCAATTTTTTCGGTTCCGTCATTAACATATTGATCCCGCAATTTAAAACGTGAAAATTAATCGTTTCCTACCTCAAACTTCGCCTCGATAAGGTTTAGATGCTTTGAGAATTGTGACTGCTTAATGTTTAACTTCAAACAGATATGAGATAAAAGACGCAAAGCTAGTTTTCGTCTATTAATAACTCTGAATCCTACATGGAGGTGTATATCAATCTTCGAATATTGCTTAGAGAATTTTGTAATCTATAAGGGGGAAGAGAATGTTATATATGCCCTATTTCAAAACTTAGCATTGTTTACATTCTTTCAGGTTTGGCCATGGTGAGTTCATTGCTATTAGCCGAAAAGTAACTCCGCGTCTTTTCTCTCAAATCATATGAACGCAGACATACATATTTATTGAATTGAATAACAATTGTGTGCGTGCTAGAATGAAGGAGTCGCGTTTGTGACTATAGTGATAAACGGCTTACGTAATAGGCTTTATGGACCAGGGGGCGGTACCCTGCGCCTCTACCACATATGGGGGCGAAATAGGTTCGACATGATGCAGTAAAGGTAGATCTTTCACTCGGCATTGTACCGTCGTTATCGGGCTGATTTGTAATAAATGCCGATCTTAATAGAGAGAGCATTGTACTTGCGCTTAACTTAAATAGGAAACGGAACCGCAAAAAGGTTGCGAATCTGAATAAAAAGTTGGACGCTGCAGAAGCTGCTTAAGCTTTTCCCTAGTGGAATCTCGAGCATTGTTTTTGCTTACTGTTTTTGATTAAGCAGTAGAGTCGCGGTCTTTGGGGGATACCGAGCAACAGAATTCCCCCTTGAATTTGTTTGTTGCGTGCGTTTTGGGAGAGTTGTAAAGTGTCAAGGAAATTGGATTACCTCATTTTTTTAAGAAGGGCTTCTCTTAATGTTGCCAAAGAGATTTTAGCTCAGGTTGCTGAAGAAGGATTGTTTAAGAAGCAGCATCTTTATATAACTTTCTCCTTGCAACACCCAAGCGTAAAAATATCGAGCATTTTGCGCGAAGAGTTTAAAGATGAAATGACTATAGTTCTGCAGCATGAATTTTGGGATTTAAAAATTGATGATTACGGATTTTCTGTAAACTTGGCTTTTGAACATTCTAACGAAACTCTATATGTTCCTTTCTCGTCTATGAAATCCATAAGTGATCCATCCGAAGATTTTTGTTTAAACTTTGTTCCGAATTTTTCTGATGTAAAGAGCGAACAGGGCGATTTCCCTACCTCGCCTACGAAAGGAAAAATTATCTCGTTTGATACGCTTAAAAAGGAAAAATGAGTTTAAATGCGTTCTTCAGATTGTCGAAAGTTGGCAAAAGCAATACTTGGAAATGTGATTGTACGCTCCGAGTGTATCGGTGAAAATTTATACTTTAATATAAATTCGGATGCAGTTCTAGAATCTGTAAAGTCGTTAAGCTCAAATGCTGCTACATTGTTTTCAACTTTGACCGATTGCTTTGCGGTGGATTTTTTAAAGCAAAAAGAGAGATTTTCGATTTTTTATCAGTTGCATAGTTATAAGATAGCTAGAAGCATATTTATAATGACGGACATACGGAAGGATGAAAAAATGCAGAGCGTGACAACAGTGTTTGAAAATGCAAATTGGTATGAGCGCGAAATATTCGATATGTTTGGTATAGAATTTCATGATCATCCAGATATGAGGCGAATTTTAACTTTGAATTCGGAAGGGATGTTTCCGTTACGTAAAATCAGTAATATTTCATAACTATCATAGATAAGATAAATTTTTTATCTTTATGTTGTTCATCTGGACTAACTTTGTTTCACGCAAAGCTTTCAATGACGTGAGTAGGGCCTTGATAAAGGTCGAACAGGTTCCTATGTGTCATTTTTTTTGTAACCTCTTCGTTTAGTTTGTCGAGCTTCTCAGTGATCGATAAGCTTTCGTCCATAGTGTTGAGAAACTCTCCGGACACCCCTGTTAACGTCAAAATTGTATCAAGCTTTGCTATATTTCCTCCCAGAATATCTGTCCAGGGTGTATCCCCTATCATCACCGCATTTTCAAAGGAAACAAATTTGCGCGCAAAATCGTATATCGGTGAATATGGTTTGCCGAAATATAGTACTTTTCCTCCCATTTTTTCATAAAACTCTCCAACTATTCCCTGACATAAAACTGGCCGCTTTTCCGAATATCCATTAACTATTATCGATTCCAATGCTAGAATATCTGGATTAACAATAACTAACAGCTTATTATTTTTTAAGCATAAATCTAACATTTTCGTAATGTCATCAAGTCCTTGAATATCGTGGCAATCTATGGATGTTAAATTTTCGAGTGAGATTGGAAGACCAGACTTCGTCTTCAAATCGTCTGCCGTATAGATTCTTTCTCCTTTGTTAAGAGGGCCAACGTAAATAAAATCCGCTTTCTCCATAGATTTAGTTTCCAAAAAGCTACTTTCATCAAAAACGTCATTATTTTGAGCAAAGGCTGTAAAATAGGTCTTTGCTCCAACCAAATGATCATTTAATGTCTGCCTAAATGTTTCTCCAGAACTTATAAACATATCATAATGGACGCTTTCTACGAGTCCTTTCAAAAGATAACGTTTCTTGCATATCCTAGATATAAGCGCTGTATTGGATAGAATAATTAGCTTTTTGCCGGAATCTTTCATATCTTTTAAAAAATCTATAGCCCCCTTAAAAAAATCCTTCCCATCAAAAAGAACCCCATAAAGATCGATTAAAAAAGAGTTATAATTTTCGTAAAGCTGCGTAAGATTTTTGCAAAACACGGAGTTTGTTCCATAGAGCACAATATGCCATTCTCAATTGTATCTTATTTAAAAAATTCCTGCCAATTTAAATTGTATATTGTATACGTTCATGTAGTTTGAGGCAAAAGATGGGCAATTACTTTTCGCTATGACTCCCGTAGATCCATCTGAATATGTCCTAAACCATGCTAAATGATTTGACTATTTCTTTCTCTTCATCCTTTCCTATTAAAGCTTGAACAAGGCGGGAGTCATGGCGAAAAGCAATTTCGTATCTTTTGTCTCAAATCATATGAAGGTATACACAAAAAAGAAAACCGTTCCGGAATCTCAAATTTTATGATAGATTCACCTTGGAAACCTTAAAATCTTTTTGGTGAGCAATGGCAAGAGTTACGGTTGAGGATTGCGTTAAGAAAGTTTCGAATCGGTTTGAGCTGGTCTTGATGGCTTCAAAAAGAGCAAAAGATCTTGAAAAAGGGGTTCTTCCTTCGGTTTCAAGAGATAACGATAAATCAGCAATTATAGCGCTCAGAGAAATAGCTGAGGAGACCATATCGCTTGAAGGTCTAAAAGAGCTCGCAAGACGCGAAGTTGATAAAGATCGGCATGAATTGATTGAGCCTACCGATCAAGAGGTACTAGAAATTGCTCTTCCGAACAATGATATCGATACTGTTGCAGATGATGAGGATGATGAAGGAGATTTAGATGAGGGAGATTTAGACGAAGAATGTTTGGATGAAGAAGATCTTAACGCATTGGAAGATATAGATGCGATACTAGATGAAGGAGACTTTCATCAGGAAAATGTATAGTGCCGATCAGAGTTAGATTTGCGCCGAGTCCGACCGGAGTTTTGCACATAGGCTCCGTAAGAACCGCTTTATTTAATTGGTTATTTGCAAGACATAATGGGGGAGAGTTTCTACTACGTATTGAAGACACGGATAAGCTCAGGTCAACTTACGAAAATACTAAATTGATATTTGAAATATTGGAATGGTTATGTATAGACTGGGATGGAAATCCCGTTATTCAATCTGAGCGGCTTGAACGCCACAAAGAAGTAGCTTTCGAATTGGTAAATCTAGGAAAAGCTTATTATTGCTACTGTTCTTCGGAGGAATTAGCTTTAAAGAAGGAAAAAGCGTTGAAGAGCGGAATGCAATACAAATATGACGGTACTTGCAGAGAGAAGATCGGTAAAATTGAAGGGAAGACTCCGGTAATCCGCTTAAAAACCAACTTCGATGGAGATACAACTGTGCATGATATGGTTCAAGGAGAAGTTACAGTCAAAAATTCTCAGCTTGATGATTTGGTATTGCTTAGGTCGGATGGTTCTCCCACATATATGTTGTCCGTTGTTGTTGACGATCATGATATGGATATTACTCATGTAATAAGAGGGGATGATCATTTAACGAATACCTTTCGACAGCTTCAAATTTATGAAGCATGTGGTTGGAAAGCTCCGGATTTTGGGCATATTCCATTGATATATGGCCCTGATGGTGCGAAACTTTCCAAGCGTCACGGAGCTGCAAGTGCTCGAGATTATCAGGGACTCGGATATTTACCAGAGACAATATTTAACTACCTTTTAAGATTGGGGTGGAGCCATGGAGACGATGAGATAATTTCAAGAATGGATGCAATTAGGTGGTTTGATTTTGATAATGTTGGAAAATCTCCTTCAAGATTCGATATGATGAAACTCCAAAACTTGAATGCACATTACATCAAAGAAAGAGATAACAAATCGCTTTTGGATTATATAATTCCGTTTTTAGGATGTGAAATAAGCGATATACAACAAGGAAATATTCTAAAAGGAATGAACAGTCTGAAAGAAAGGGAAAAAACAGCCGTTGGACTAGCAATGTCCGCAAGAATATATATTTCTGCTCCAGATACTTTTGATGAGCCATGTCAAAAATATTCATCAAAAATACATTTGAGTTTACTGGAAAAAGTTGTTCATATAATTGATGAAATGGATCCCCTTGTTGAAGAAAGTTTGTGCAACTCCGTAAAACTTTTGGCTGAAAAAAACAATATTAAGCTTGTTGAGATTGCGCAGGCAATGCGTGGTGCACTTTGCGGAAAATTGACTTCTCCAAGTGTTTTCGAAATTATTGAAATCCTCGAAAAGGAAGAGTCTATAAAACGCATTCGTTCTTTTATAAATCACTTCGAGACCAGGTTTTAAAAAATAGTTTGAGATAAAGGAGGCGGAGTATGAATAACCATGAATCCGGCCTTGCCTAGCTTGAATAGACAGCGAACCATACTAAATGATTGGTGTATTTCTTTTACAATGTTTTAAGCATGACATATAGCAATCTAAACTTGAGCCATCCAGCCCAACTCAAACATTAATGTTCCACGTGGAACAATACGCATCCTATCTCAAAGTATTGTAAAATACAAAAATCATTGGGTATGGGTTGCTTTCTATTCAGGCTAGGTCAGACCGGATTCATGGTTATTCATAGACGAAAGCTAACTCCATTTCTTTTGTCTCAAACTATATGAACGTATACACCTATATTTACTTTTATATTAACTTACTGTATTATTAGCACAGTTGGAGTGTATTTCACAATGGTAATGTATGAGGGATAGAAAGTATCTGAGCATAGGGTGTGTGTTAGCCTGTATCTTAATGATAGAAGAAGTAGGAGGGATGCAGAGTCAGCCGGGCTCGTTCGTGCAGCAGCATCCTAACGTGACGCCGCAGAATACGCCGAACCAGTATCCGACGAATCAGAATCAGCAGCAGTTCAATCCGCATAGATCGTTCGTGCAGCAGCAGAATTCGCCGAGCCAGTATCGGCCGAATACGCCGACTCAGAATCAGCTACAGTTTAACGTGTCCCCGTCGAATCAGCCGCTCCCGCAGCAGTATCCGCCGAACCAACCGGGCTCGTTCGTGCAGCGGCAGAGTCCGCCGATCAAGTATCAGTCGAATACGCCTCAGTCCAGTTCGGTACGGCAGCCGAATCCGCAACAGAATCAGTCGTTCATGCGACAGAATCCGCCGCAGTCTAACGTGAATTCGCCGAATCAGCAGCAGTATCCGCCGAATCAGCCGAGCTCGTTCGTGCAGCCGCTGGCCATGGAGCAGTCGCATGCGATACCCCCGGCGCCCAATGGGCCGGTTGTTGCTTCCCACCAGATCTATCCGTTGCAGCTCTACCCGAATTTGCCGTTATGTCAAATTAATTTCGACTCATCCGAGCAGGGACACTTTTTGCGAGCATTGATGTCTAGGAAGCAGACAGACGTTCCGCTTGGTTGGCCCGGAAGAGTGAGCCTGAAATTCCCCGACGAGGCTGTGGGGATACCTCTAGACCAGCTACTGTGTGTTAACACAGAAAACTGTCTCCACGTTAATCTTGATGAATTGGCGAGAAGAAGCAATGATCCCAAAGAAATAACCAATTTTCGTAAAGAAATAATTGATCTGATGATCAATGCATCTACCATTCCTGGGCAGAAAAATGTTTGGCATAATAAAGTAAAATTTCTGAACCACAAGATTGTAAGTAGGGTTTGTCAAGTAATTCATGGGCGGCTATATCAGATTATACAAAATACTGGGAGTAGGTACGATTTTGCCCCTCTAGTCCCTTCAAGGAATGAACGAGAATACAAAAACAACTATGCTAGTAAAAAAAAAGTACTCTTAAAAAATCTTGATATACTGAAGGGAATTACTGAGGTTAAGCCTCAATTTTTAAGAGACATTGAGGATGAGGTTCTCTACCACCTAAATTGCAACCCTTCTCCTGATTTTCGAGTTGAAAATGTTCTGATAAGTAAAAACCTTACTATTTTAGATGAAGCCTACAACGCATTGTTACGGCGGTATCAGAATCGGTGGGTTTTAACCAATATAGGGCAGATAGCAAAAAAGTATTTAACTGATCCTAAGGCGGACTTAAGGAAGGAAAGGAAGGAGTGGTATGCTTGGGTTGATAGTATCTTTTTAAACAATGCTATAATGGCTAGTAAGAAGATTAAAAACAATGTTAGAAAAAAGTGGAATTCAAACATTAGAAGGGTAGGAACTTTACAAGAGAGGAAAGAGTCTCTTAATGAGATTTCTCTTAATAAGATTTATGAAGAAGGAAATAAAGCCCTTAAAGATACTAGACTTTCAATATTGAATGAACTGAAGATTGTTGAACAGAAAGTTACTAGGCGTAATATTAAGAGTAGAATAAAAACCCTAAAAAAGGATGTTGATATATCATATAAGTATTACTATTTTGAGAATTTCCGTATAGATAAGGGATGTAAAATCTTTGTTGAAATAGAAAGGTTTAGGTTAGAAACAATAGGGATTCTTAGTAATGGTAATATAGAGAATAAACGTGAAAAGTTGATTAAGGCTTGTAAAGAAGCTGGAGGGAAAATTAATGGTATAGTTAAAAAGGTGAAGGAGGAGGCAGAAAGGGTGAAGAAGAGTGTTAATTTGGATAAGTATATGAATAAGTTTGAATCAGATGTTAATAAGGAGAAACAGATTCTGACTTATATTCTGAATGATGCTCTGAATCAGCTGAATCCGATGCCGGTTGTGAGCCAGAATCAGCAGCAGCAGTTCTCGAGCTACTATCAGAACCAGCCGAAGCTGAATCCGATGCTGGTTGTGAACCAGAATCAGCAGCAGCAGTTCTCGAGCTACTATCAGAACCAGCCGAATACGCAGTATAAAATGAAGCATGTAAAGAAGGAGGAGATAGTTACTAATCCGCGCAAAAGGTTTATGGGGAAGCCTTACGAGGTGAATTCGCCACCGAATTCGGTCTACTCGAATCAAGCGCAGGTCAAGCGGCAGCAGCAGGGGGGCAACCAGCAGCTGAAAGGGGGCAACCGGCAGCCGTCGAATTCGGTCTACTTGCCGCGGCAGCAGTCGGTCAGCCAGAATTCTCGGGCGGTCAAACCGAAGACGCAGGTCAAGAAGCAGTCGGTCAGCCAGAATTCTCGGGCGGTCAAACCGAAGACGCAGGTTAAGAAGTCGAATCAGAAGAAGCAGCCGCCGAAGTCGAAGCCGAAGCAGCCGGTCAATAAGAAGCAGCCGCAGTCGAATCAGAAGAAGCAGCCGCCGAAGTCGAAGCCGAAGCAGCCGGTCAATAAGAAGCAGCCGCAGTCGAATCAGAAGAAGCAGCCGGTAAAACCGAAGCAGCAGGTCAATAAGAAGCCGCGGGTCAATAAGAAGCAGCCGGTCAAACCGAAGACGCAGGTTAAGCAGCCGCAGCCGAATCAGAAGAAACGGCCGGTCAAGAAGATGAGGGCATAGATGCCCCTTTAGAATAGTTGTTTGAGATGTAGGCCTCTCTTTTGTTTCAAACTAAAAGTATACACCTACATTTACTTTTAC
>JAIRYO010000007.1 GCA_031267725.1 Holosporales bacterium
CTATATTATCAATGTTCCTTTTAGCTTCTTCATAAGCCTTATCCAACTCATTCCACTTATTCTCTATATTATTATCATTAACAATCTCTTTTGCTTTAAACCAAAAGTTTTGTCTTTCAAGATAGATTTTACATTCCTTATCTATATATAAATTATCAAAACGGTGATACTCATACACTTTATTAACATCACCTTCTAGCTCTTTTCTTTTATTCTGAGTAGCATCTTCAGTTTCAGTTCCTTTCTGTTTAACATTCTTCAGTATATTCAATATCGAAGTTTTAACCTCCATAAGGGAATTATCTCTTTCTTCACGAATCTTATTAATCCCCCTTTCCGTTACTCCCAAAGCATCGAAGGTTTTATTTTCATTGCTATCATATGAATTCCACTCTTCCCCCACCTCCTTATTAAACACCCCCCTCTTGTTTAAAAAGATACTATCAACCTCATCACTCCACTTCCTCTTTAAATCATCCGTAGGAGCAGCTAAATACTCTTCAGCCATCGGCTCTATGGCGTTTAAATCCAACGGGGACTCAGGGTCCTGATTCGACTTCACCAGCTGCTTCTCCACCTCCACCTGCTTCTGCTTCTCTATCGATGGAAGAATATTTACCTTTTTCCGATCTATGTTGAACACCGGAACCTTCTCCACCTGCTTCAACTCCTTCTCCTCCTCCACCTGCTTCTCCTTCTCCACCAGCTCCAGCTCCGACGGGAACTGCTTGAACGGATCCGACTCCGACTGGATCTGGGGTGGCGGCTGATTCGAGTGCGGCTTCGAAGTCGACTTAGACTTCAGCACCTTCGATGAGGACGGCCGCTTCTTCGACGAGGACGGATTCTGATTCAGGGGATTTCTATTCTTATAAGTGCTCTTATTTTTAAGAACGGTGACATACTCAATAATCTTAATGTGCAGATCAGCAATTGCATTGATAAAGTTCTCATTCAATTCTTTGCTTGTCCCCATCATTCTTGAGCTCAGCTCACTCATTTCCTTAATAAACATTTTTAATTTTTCCAGCATATCAGAACGGCTATTTATATCATAAACTGCATTATACGCACCAATTAGTATATCCAAATACGGGGAGTAGTATTTTAAGACTAGTTGAGCATCAAACAAACGGTTTATACAAGGAGATACCTCGAGGAGGTGGTTAATGACATATCCGATTTTTTTTCTAATTCTTCTAATACTTCCCACTCCGTCCGCACCGATTCATCGAACTTTATCGAGGAATCAAAAGGCTCCTTTGGGGAAACAGTATTAAGGGCAGAAAGCTCATTATCATAAAGCTCACTATCAAGGACATCAAACACATTATCAGTAGACTCACTATCAAAGTCAATCATTGACCAAGCATCATTAAAAAGAATCAACGGAAAAACCGAAGCAAAAACAAGCTTTTTAATAAGATTACCCCCCATATTCATATATCCCTTGTGCACTGAAGTAACACACTTGTATTCTAACATAGCAATCTATAAATGTAAAACAACGTTGGAATACTGTATAAGTTCACATATTATGAGAGAAAAAGGAGGTCTCTTGAACTCCATTAATATACCCCATTGGTGTAGCTCCTTTCAATCCTTGATGTGGTCCATAAGTATTATATTTATCTATACTCTTAAGTAATTCCCTTCTTATACCAACTATAGAATCCTCTAAAAGGTTGTTGGGATTATCATAAAACTCGGTTCTAAATATTCCATTTTTTGTTATTAATTCTCTCAAGAATTTAGATACTGTTGTGCTTTTTGCCTTGCTATAACAATTAGCATATATAGTGATATTATATACTCAAATTAGTTGAAAGGAGGCTTGGATGGCTTCGTCTAAAGAAGCATAATTGTGCAAAACCTCTCTCACTTTTCTCTTAACCCAACTCCAGAATTGTTCAATCGGATTGAGATCAGGAGAATACGCTGGAAGAAACAGAATCGAACATTCAGCTTCCTTTGCCAACGTCTCCAGTTCTTTTTTCCTATGAAACTTTGTATTATCCATCAACTTACATTCCGTACCCCTTAGAATACGAGTAATCACCATGCGAGACCTGCAAGCTACAATATCAGATTCACAAGCTTTGATCGTACATAAGCTGTTGTATTGTGTTGCTCATAATCAGGGGATAAGAAGGGAATTACTTAAGAGTGTAGATAAATATAATACTTATGGACCTCATCAAGGATTGAAAGGAGATACTTCTATGGAGGATATTACTAAGATTCAAGAGATCTCCTTTTTGTCTCAAGCTATATGAACGCAGACAAGATTCTGAACATAGTAGACTATTTTCAGGATGCATGCTAGAATTCCCTCGACCTATTTGTTGTTTACTTGTATGAGTTGTTCGAAGCATGCATTAAGCGTGAAACGCTCAGATGATTTTTCAGCCTGGTATCAAGCGGTTATATCTGGTGCAGAACTTGCGGAAAATTCTAGCGTTCGTGGTTGTATGGTCATAAAGCCATACGGATTCGCGATTTGGGAAAGGATGCAACAGATTCTCGATACAAAGTTTAAAGAATTAGGACATGTTAATGCCTATTTTCCAATGTTCATTCCAATCGATTTATTTGAAAAGGAGGAAGAGCATGTTGCTGGATTCGCCAAAGAAATGGCAATTGTAACTCATCATAGACTTGAATGGAAAAATGGAAAATTAGCACCTTCTGGTGAACTTGAAACACCTTTAGCTGTAAGGCCAACATCCGAGCTAATTATCGGAAAGTCAATGGCTGAATGGATAAAATCCTATAGAGATCTTCCAATCTTGATAAACCAGTGGTGTAACGTGGTGAGATGGGAAATGAGAACCAGGCTGTTTCTTAGAACTACAGAATTTCTTTGGCAAGAGGGGCATACTGCCCATGAAACCGAGGATGAGGCAAAAAAGGAAACACTCCAGATGCATAATGTTTACAAGTGGTTTATTTGTGATATTTTAAAAATGTTTGCCATTCCTGGAAAAAAACCAAATCATGACAGATTTGCTGGAGCAGAGGATACGTATACCATAGAAGCGATGATGCAGGATGGAAAAGCCTTGCAAGCTGCAACAAGTCACTATTTAGGTCAGAATTTTGCAAAAGCAGTTGGAATCGATTTTCAGGGCCGTGATGGAAGTTTACACCATGCTTACACGACCTCTTGGGGAATTTCAACGAGAATAATTGGGGGACTTATTATGAGTCATTCTGATGATGATGGGCTAAATTTACCATCGGAGGTGGCTCCTTATCACCTTGTTATCATCCCTATTATAAAATCAGATAAACCGCAAGAGGTTATGGAGTATTGTTTAAAAATAAAAGCTCTAATGCCAGACGGAATCAGGATTTTTTTAGATACTAAAGAAATTCCGTGCCAAAATAAAAAGTGGAACTATGTCAGAAAGGGAGTGCCTTTTATTCTTGAAATTGGAGCAGAAGAGATCAAAACTAACTCCGTGTATTTTACTAAAAGACTTGGTCTAGAAAAGCAATCCATGCAGCTGAACGAATTTGTGTCTCAGATAAAAGATTTAATCTCTTTGCACGACGGAGACTTGGCGGCTCGTAACGAAAAATTCTGTAGATCTAAGATAAATACCTCAATAAAATCATTCGGAGAGTTAAATGACTTTTTCAAAGGAAGTAATAATGGGTTTGTGGTTTCTAAGTGGGGAAATACAAACGAAAATTTGGAATTACTGGATGATTTAGCTGTATCGATAAGATGTATCCCAACTGAACAATCTGGAAATATCGAAAATTGCATTTTAACCGGAAAAAAGGCTACTCTGGATGTTGTTCTTTCTAAAAGTTATTAATAGAACGTGCCCGTAGCTCAGCTGGATAGAGCGTTTCCCTCCGAAGGAAGAGGTCGTTGGTTCGAATCCAATCGGGCACACCAACCGTAACTCCACTATTTAAGACTTCATTAGACCTTTTTCGAAATTGTAATAAGAATTAGTAAGTAGTATAAAAAAGGAATTTGGACTAAGATTCTATCTCATTGTCCCCTTCTGCAATCTCCTCTTGTTAATTTGATTTCGAAAGAGGGAATGTTCCACGTGGAACAATTGTTTAAAAGCTTGAGCCACTCGGCCAGCCTCAAACATAACATGAATCCTGCCTGCCCCAGCCTGAATAGGGAGTAACCTACGCCCCAATGATTTTTGTATTTCTTTTTGTAATATTTTGAGACAGAGTTATAGCAATCTCTTCATCCTTTCGAATTAGAGTTTAAGCCGCCCTCCCCTCTCAAACATAAAATGTTCCACGTGGAACAACCAATAAAAGAAGATGTCTGAAAATAATTAGTGACTTGTGTACATTTTTAACTTCCTGAGGGCTATATTTTTTATGGAACGTTTCCCAGCTGCAAGGTACTTTCTAATATCGATATTTGATTTATTCTCTTCTATTGATTGTCTGATAGAACCGAGAAACGCTATCCTTACATCTGTATCAACGTTAATCTTGGATATTCCATTTTGAATTGCTTCTTTCAGATCTGAATCGGTTATTCCAAAGGTATCTTTTAAGTTTGCACCATACCTGTTGCAAATCTCAACTTCATCTGAATAAACGGATGAAGCTCCGTGCAAAACCAATGGAAAATCACCTATCTTCTGCTTGATTCTTTTTAGGATATCTATTGACAATTTTGGATTTGCTCCTTTTCCTTTGTTGGGACCATGACTTGTTCCAATAGCAATCGCCAAACTATCTATTCCCGTTTTTTCTATAAATTCGAAAGCTTCATCCGGATCGGTATAGATCGCATTAGTCATCGAAACTTCAACCTCATCCTCTATTCCAGCAAGTGTTCCAAGTTCCGCTTCAACCGAAACTCCGAATAGTTTGGCATAGTTAACAACCTCCTTTGTCTTGATAACATTTTCATCAAAATTCAATGAGCTTGCGTCTATCATTATCGAGGAAAATCCTTCATCTATGCATTTTTTACAAATTTCAAAGCTGCTTCCATGATCTAGATGAAGAACCAAAGGAACCTTTGATTCATCAGCTGCCGCAGAAATTATCGATTTGAGATAGGAAAACCCCATGTATTTTATCGTCGATTCGGATGCTTGAAGAATTACGGAGACTCCAAATTCATTCGCCGCTTCAACGACTCCTTGAACAGTTTCCATGTTTATAAAATTAAAAGCTCCAATTGCAGATTTCTTTAAAAGAGCTTCTCGCAAAATTTCTGATCCGGAAACCAATTTATTGTTTATGAACACAGTTAAATTTTCTTCAAATAACTTCCAAGGTTATTGTATCTCTTTTTTTTAACTTTAGATGAATTAGTTTTCTTGAAAGCAATGATAGATTTTTTCTTTTGTGGAATCTTAGGCTGATTCTGAGATGTAGCTTCTGTAGATATATTTCGGCTCCGTGGAAAAAAATGCACAGGAGTACTTTTACGTATTTCTTGAAAATAAAGCTGAGCCCAGGATCTTCCGGACGGGTCTTTTCTCTTTTTGCAGTTCTTAGCGATATACCTCGACAACACTAAACTATCAGAAACGAGGACCTGAATTCTAACGGTAGATGGTTTTGAATTGTGTATTCCAAGAGATTTAGCGGCTCCATAGGAAAGATCTATAATTCTCCCTTTATAACAAAATGGCCCTCTATCATCAACGACAACAATTATCGATTTTCCGGTTTTAAGACTCGTAACTCTGGCAACAGATGGAATAGGAAGAGTTCTGTGTGCAGCCGTCATTTCTAATTTATCAAACTTCTCCCCGGTTGCCTTAGGCCTTCCTTGAAATTTATCTCCATACCAAGAGCCCAATCCGACTTCATCATACTCATAATAGTTCTGCGGATAATGCCATTCTCCTCTGCAATAGTACTTTGTTCCAGAAACATTTACAGGACCAACAGGAGTTTTTACTGAGCAGGCGGTTAGGAATATTGCAGATAAAGGTAAAAATTTTTTAAAGAGTATCATACAACTTTTCTATATCACCACCATTCCCAATAACCGCTAACGTCGGTTTGGATGCAAATACTTTTTCTACAACGCATTTCAACGAAGCCAAACTTATCGCTTCAATTTTTTCAGATATCTGATCTAGAGAATTTAATCTTCCCTGTAATAAATATTGATTTGCTAAACGTTCCATCCGAGCAGAAGAACTTTCAAGCCCCATTAAAAGCGAGGCCTTTAGTTGAATTTTAGCTTTGTTCAATTCTTCTTCTTTTATGTCAAATTTACTTTTTTCAAATTCATCTTTTATGACCTCTATAACTTCCCTTGCTTTCGAGTCTTCGCATGCAGCATACACTCCGAAAATTCCGGTATCTCTGTAATTTGATATAAAAGATGATATTGAATAAACCCATCCCCTTTTTTCTCGAATTTCTTGAAATAACCTAGAGGACATCCCTCCCCCTAAAATCGTCGACATAGCGCACAAATCGAATTTATTTTCGTGCGTGTGGCTCATTCCTTCGAACCCGATAACTAAATGTGTCTGTTCCAACTCTTTCTTTTTAAAAATGAATCCCCCCTTATAAGTTTGCTTTTCGACAACATCAGTTTCAAATGCGCGCATTTTAGGTGTAGATTCATCAACCAATCTGCAAAATTCATCATGATCAAGATTCCCACTCGCAGATAAGACCATGCTGTTTGTAGAGTATTGAGTATCTAGGTACTCTCTGATGTTTTCCGGTTTAAAAGAGAGTATATCCTCTTCACTTCCAAGAATCTGAGTTCCTAGTCTTTCATTATCAAAGCATTTTTCCTGAAACATATCAAAGACCAAATCATCAGGCGCATCATTTAGTTGGTGAATTTCTTGAATTATAACTCCGCGCTCTTTTTCAAATTCAATCTCATCAAATGTTGAATTTTGAACTATGTCCGTGACTATATCTATAGCAAGATCAACGTTATCTTTTAGAACCTTAACGTGAAACGCTGTAACTTCTTTGCTGGTATATGCATTGATGAATCCACCGACTGATTCTATGGCATGCGATATTTGAAGAGCCGACCTTTTTGAGGTTCCTTTAAATGCCATATGTTCTAAAAAGTGAGATATGCCTCCTTGTTTTTCGTTTTCGTTAACGGAGCCAACGTTGACAAACATCCCGAGAGACACAGTTTGAAAGCTTTCGATCCCGTCTGTAACAACACTCAATCCATTATCTAGTTCAGTTTTTTTTATCGACACACAACCTCTGCATAAATAAAACCTAGGAGAAATTCAATACGCATAAAGCACACTAAGAAGGTAAAAGACAAAAAGCACTCAGCATCAAACCCACTCATCCATAACATTATGGCTCCTTGGGACGGACTCGAACCGCCGACCCAGTGGTTAACAGCCACTTGCTCTACCGACTGAGCTACCAAGGAATGCCATAAGCTAACTTATACCACGTATGCCTGCTTGGAGCAATGGTATTTTTGGCTGTATAGGTTATATCTTAAAAGAGCAGAGGCGCTGTTGTGATAGGTTAACAACAACTATCTTATCGGAACTATAGGAGTTTCCTATTAAAGCTTGAACCGGCCGGCCAGCCTCAAACATAACTCTGACTCCAGCATGCCCCCTCCTGAATGGACCGTAAACCATACTCTCCCCCCTTACCTATAAACCACCCCCTCTAAGCAATATTCAGAGATTGCTATATATCTTGTCTAAAGCGTTATAAAAAAAATACAAAAATCATTTAGCATGGTTTACTTTTTATCCAGACTTGGCTGTGCCGGATTCATGGTTATTCTAATGGCAAATGATGTTTAACTAAGTCAGCTTTCCCTCCAAAAGAAAAACTATTTTGTCAAATTTTTTGGCAAGGTCCATGTTATGCGTTGCCATCAATAAAGAAGTTCCATTTTGCTTTACTAAATCTAAAAATAGATTAAAAACTATTTCAGCATTTGTTGGATCCAGATTTCCAGTTGGCTCATCCGCAACTATTAATTTGGGCTTATTTGCGAGAGCTCTTGCAATAGCGATTCGTTGCCGTTCTCCTCCTGATAATTTATTTGGAAGATGGTGAACTCTGTGAGTTAACCCGACTAAATCAAGCAATTCTGCAGCTCTTCTTTTGGAAAATTGTTTAGAGTTTTTTTTTATTAACATCGGAATCATAACGTTTTCAATTGCAGAGAATTCGGATAAAAGATTGTGAAACTGATAAACAAATCCAAAATTCTCTCTTCTTAATTTTGTCCGCTCATCATCAGAAAGCATACTAGTTTCCTTTTCAATTATGATAACTTTTCCTGAAGTTGGTTTTTCGAGAAGTGCCGCTATTTGCAAAAAAGTAGATTTACCACTGCCGCTCTTTCCGACAAGAGCAACACTCTCCCCTGAGCTCATTGAAAAGTCTATTTCGTTCAAAACTTTTATCGAAGTGTCTCCAGAGCTAAATTCCATACTTACATTTTTCAATTCAAGAATCATATGATTTATCCAAAAAAGAATGCATCTCTTGTTTTACTTTCGGTCTCTTTTTCAAGGCCACTATACACGAAATAATATAGGACAAGAAGAAGGTTAACAAGTAAATCCATTTTGGAAAATAGGAAATTTTTGAAATATCAAAGTACGTATGAATTAAGAGTTTTTTGCGCTAATTCTGTCTTTTCCAAAATATGAAATCAATGCACTTGGGATCTCAATAGAGCCATCTTTTTGCTGATAGTTCTCCATAACAGCAATTAGACAGCGTCCGACAGCGAGCCCAGAACCATTAAGAGTGTGAACAAATTCATTTTTTCCTGTAAGTTTTTTTTTAAACTTTGTGTTCATTCTCCTTGCTTGAAATGCATTACACTGTGAACAACTAGAGATTTCTCGATACTTATCTTGTCCTGGAAGCCAAACCTCAATATCGTAGGTCTTTTCTGAAGAGAATCCCATATCCCCAGTTGAAAGAACAACGGTTCTGAACGGTAGGTCCAATTTTTTCAAAATGCTTTCCGCACATTCAAGCATCCTATCGTGCTCTGTTTTAGATTCACTGGGAGTTGTTATACTAACTAACTCAACCTTTCCAAATTGATGCTGGCGAAGCATTCCAACCGTATCTTTCCCGGCTGCTCCAGCCTCCGACCTAAAACATGGAGTATAGGCGGTATATCTCAATGGCAAATCACTTTCATTCAAAATTTCATTATTATGAATGTTAGTAAGAGGAGCTTCGGCAGTTGATATCAAATACGAATTGACCGTAGTTTTAAATAAGTCTTCTTCAAATTTTGGCAATTGCCCAACGCCGAACATAGCATCTTTATTAAGGATAAGCGGGACATAAACTTCTGTATATCCATTTTCTTTTGTGTGGACATCCAGCATAAACTGCGCTAATACCCTTTCCAACTTTGCAATGTCAGAAAAAAGAAAAACAAATCTTGAACCAGCGATCCTTGCCGCTCTAGAAAAATCCATCATGTCTAGTTTTAAGCCTAATTCGTGATGCTCAAGCGGGGTAAAATCAAAAGTTCTGGGGGTTTTAAATTTTCTTATTTCTAGATTGCTAGTTTCATCAATTCCGATCGGACATTCACTTGATGGAATATTCGGGATAGCATAAAGCAATTCTAAAAACTCCGATTTTGCATTATTTGTTTCTGTTACTAATTTCATCATTTCTTTTTTTAACATCTCCATTTTTATTTGAAGATGACTAGTGTTAAGTCCATCTGATTTCGCCTTTCCAAAGTCCAGCGAATTGGCATTCCTCTCTTCTTGTATCTTTTGCAACCTAGTCTGAAAGCACCTAGCGCTTTCATCCAATCTTAACAATTCAGATTCTATCGGTTGTTTGTTTCTGTTTTTCAAAGCCTCATCAAGGATACCGGGATTCCGTCTTACAAAGTTTATATCAATCATCTATTTTTACGTTTAAGAAGGCCATCGGTTTCCCTCCAGTGTAGCATAAAAACTCCGAAAAGAAAAAGCGTGATAGATAGAGTTTGTCCGATTGTTAAGGCTATGGCATCAAAATACACATATGTTTCAACTTCTTTATAAAATTCAACTATGAACCTAGCCGATGAATAAACGGTACAAAAAACGGAAACGATAACCCCTGTCCCTATGATTTTCACTCCCTTTAATCTGAAGATTATAAACAATATCCAAAAATTTAAAAAGCCCTCAAAAAAAGATTCAAAAATCTGTGTTGGATATCTTGGCATATGGTCTACTAGCAAAAAAATAACAGAGGCATTACTAGTTGAAATTTTTCCATATAGTTCTTGATTTATGAAATTAGCGAACCTTCCAATTCCAATACCCAGCGCACCGGCAAGACATAAGATATCCGCAAACAGTTTTAATGAGAAATTGTATTTTTTTATGAATAGATATGAATAAATCACAAGAGAAATCACGGCTCCATGAAATGAAAGACCTCCATTTCGCAACATTATGATTTCAGATGGATATTGCATATAATACTTTAAATCAAAAAACAAAACATGCCCAAGGCGAGCTCCGATAATTATTGATATAATCGCCCAGAACATAAATTTATCAAAAACCTCTTTAGATGGAACATTAACTCCGTTGTTTCTGAGCTTGTTCAAAGCCCAAACCGCAACACACCAAGATAGAAGTAACGCACTTGCATAAACTATTCCATACCAATAAACATTGAGAGCGCCAATCGAAAATGCAATTGGAGAAATAGATAAAGTGAACATTGAAGATGAATAAAAATAATAGAGTCGCCGTAATTGTAACACAAATTGCTAGTTTGTAAAATAAGCCTACAATGCTTTTGTCTCAGAGTATATGAGCGTATACAGACCAAACCTTCCATGTTTACTTATCCAAAAGACTACTTTATAATTCCAAAAAAGAGCTTCACGTTAACGGCGTTACTTGAAATAATGAACAACGTTGTATATCTGGATTATGCTGCGACTACACCTTGTGATCCGCGTGTTTTGAATGAGATGTTGCCATACTTCTCGACGATATTTGGAAACCCAAACTCGCTTCATGAATTTGGAGAAAAAGCCCAGGACTCGCTAAATCAAGCGAGAGAAAAGGTACAAAAATTGATTAATTCAGAATTTGATGAACTTGTTTTTACGAGCGGAGCGACTGAATCCAACTTCTTGGCCATAACGAGAACAATGAAGTCGATTTCAAAATCTAATAAAAAGAGGTTTATTACTCTAAAAACTGAACACAATGCAACTTTGGATTGCGTGAATCTTTTAAAGGCTGAGGGGATTTCTGCCGAACTTCTTAATGTAAAAAAGGATGGCATGTTAGATCTAGGTTATCTTGAAAATTCTATAGATGAATACACAAATTTACTCTCTGTCTGTCTCGTAAACAATGAAACTGGAGTTTTACAGGATATAAAAAAAATAGTTGAAATTTGTCATAGGCGCGGAGTTTTGGTACATATTGACGCTACTCAAAGTTTTGGAAAGATAGATATCGATGTGAAAGAATTAGATATAGATTTTATGAGTGTTTCAGGCCATAAAATATATGGCCCCAAGGGCATTGGTTTGTTATTTTGTAAGAAGTCTAATATGAAATTTTTAAGAATTCCTAGAGCTAATCCGGAAATTGAGTTTGGTGTAAAGTCTGGAACTGTTCCTGTTGCGCTTTGTATTGGCATGGGAAAAGCCGCTGAGATTGCCGGAGTTGAAATGAAAGATGATTTAAAGCATGTATCGAGGCTTAGAGAAACTTTTGTAAAAGGAATAACATCGCAGCTTGATGAAATTTATATAAACGGATCGTTAGAATCAAATTATCCAGGAATAATCAACATGAGCTTCAGGGGATGCGAAGGGGAAGCGCTCATGATGGAAGCGAATAGAATTGCAGTTTCGTCGGGTTCAGCTTGCACATCAAACAAGTTATCTATCTCGCATGTTTTAGCTGCAATGGGAGTTCCATCGGATATTGCGCAATCCTCTCTTAGAATCACAATAGGTAAATTAACTACGGAATCTGAAATAGAAATAGCAATTGAAAATTTGATTGAGGCAACAAAAAAATTGCGTCAAATGAGTCCGATTTGGGATATGATAAAGTCTGGCATTAGTATTGATAATGCATTAGAAAGGAGTTACTAATGAAGTATAGTGCAAGGACTATGGAATATTATGAAAAAATGAAAAATATTGGTGACTTTGATGAAAACCTAAAAAATGTTGGAACTGGCATCGTTGGGTCTCCATTATGTGGTGATGTGATGAAGTTGCAATTGCTATTTGGAGAAAACAATATTATAACCGATGCGAAATACAAAGTTTTTGGCTGTGTTTCGGCAATAGCGTCTATGGAGTTAGCAACAACCTTGCTTAAAGGAATGAGTGTAGAAAAAGCTTTGGAAATGGAAAACGAAAATATTGCCGATTCACTAGAATTATCCGATATAAAAAGACATTGCTCGGTCCTCGCGAAAGAAGCCATAGAAGCCGCAATAAAGGATTATTTGGCGAAAAAAAATAACAAACCCCACACGATTACTGTTACAGAGAATGCCGCTCAAAAACTGAAAGAACTCGTTCGTGAACATGGCGGCGTCGGAATTTTGATTTCTGTCTTATCGGGGGGATGTTCTGGAATTGATTATTCGCTCTCCTATGAGGAGGGGGATGGATCCAAAAAAACAAAAATTGAAGTCGCCGGCATTTCATTTTTCTATGATCCGGAGATTGAGCTTTTAATAAAAGGGATATCAATAGATTTTACTGAGAACAATTTTGGGCATGGTTTTGTTGTCACCAATAAAAATCATAAAGGATGCGAAAATTGTACTTGTGGTCGTAATAGATGATAGCCAGACTGTCCGGAATAGTTAATGAAGTGCATAATGACTCAGTGGTAATAGATGTGAACGGAATTGGATATTCCGTGTTCATCTCAAATAAAACTGGAAGAGGTATCAAGATTGGAACGGCAGTATCTTTAAAAATTTGTCATATTTTCAAACAGGAGACGCAATACCTTTGTGGATTTCAGGACGAGGAAGAGATAAGCTTGTTTAGGGCTTTATTGGATGTTCATGGCATAGGAGTAAAGTCAGCAATGACAATTCTTTCTACTTTCTCAGTTGAAGAGCTTGCCACGGCAGTTGCAACTCAGGATTCGACAATACTATGCAAAGCGGGAGGAGTTGGAAAAAAAACTGCAGAACGCATCCTTTTGGAACTCAAGGATAAAACCATGCCAAAAATAAAAGATATTCACAAGCATGATAACGAAAATATAAACGATGCAGTGTTGGGGTTAATGAGTCTTGGCTATCAAAAAGCAACCATTTTAAAAATTATTGGAGATATATCTAAAAAATGTGGTCCAAATGCCTCGACAAACGAGTTGATAGTAAGCACGTTAAAAAAAATAAGATAGCTTTAGCGACAATCACATATCTTGCTGGCGACTCATTTTTTTTCGGAGCGTTGCATCAAGATATCTTTTTCTAAGCCTTATTGATTTTGGCGTAACCTCGACCCTTTCATCGTTTTTAATATAAGAGATTGCTTGTTCAAGGGACATTTCTCTCGGATTTGGCAATTTTATATTCTCATCCTTTCCAGAGGCTCGACAATTTGACAGCTGCTTTTCTTTCGTTGGATTAACTTCAAGTTCATTTTCTCGACTATGCTCTCCGATTATCATTCCTTCATAAACCGGGTCGCTGGGTCTCACAAACAATGTGCCCCTATCTTTCAAGAAGAATAGGGCGTATGGAATTGCCTTACCATTTGCAACAGACACTAAGACGCCACGATTTCTTTCTTCGATTGGCCCTTTGTGAGGAACGTAAGAATGAAAGGACCTATTCATAATTCCAGAGCCTTTCGTATCAGTTAGAAAATCACCGTAATATCCAATAAGTCCTCTAGTCGGAATCAAAAATTTTATTCTGGTCTTTCCGGTACCAGACGGCCTCATATCAATCATTTCCCCTTTTCTTTGTATGAGTTTATCGACGACGGTGCCGGTAAACTCATCGTCTAGGTCAACATACAACTCCTCAACAGGCTCAATTGTTGCTCCCGTTACTTCATCTTTTTTGAAAAGAACCCTAGGCCTTCCGATGGATAATTCAAAGCCTTCCCTTCTCATGGTTTCTATCAAAACACCTAATTGTAGCTCTCCTCTACCAGCAACTTCATAAGATTCCTCTTCAGTTGATTTTTTAACAGTAATTGAAACGTTTCCTTCAGCCTCTTTGAAAAGCCTATCTCCGATCATCCTAGATGTTAAGTTTTTTCCCTCCTTTCCGGCAAGTGGAGAGTCGTTAACAGAAAAAGTTATAGAAATGGTTGGGGGGTCAATCGGAAGCGAGTTAAGCGGCTCAATTACTTCCATCGCAGCGATCGTGTCAGCAACGGTAGACTTTTCTAACCCGGCAATTGCCACGATATCTCCCGCAACGGCAGATTCTATAGGAATTCTTTTTAATCCTTCAAAAGCTAAGAGTTTTGTTAATCTCGCTCTTTCAACATCTCCACTCATCCCCGGTCTTAACGCATGAACATTATCATTGATGTTCGTGGTCCCGCTTAAAATCTTACCGGTTAAAATTCTACCGAGATATTGATCATATTCAAGCATAGTAACAAGCATTCTAAATGGCTCATTTTCTTCAATTGAGGCATTAGGAACATGTTGTATAATGGCATCAAGCAAAGGGCTCATGTCGTTCCTCTCTTCTTTTTCTAAATTTTTCACGGCCCAGCCGTTTCTCCCCGATGCATAGATTATTGGAAAGTCTAACTGAGTATCATTTGCCTCAAGAGCTATGAATAAATCAAAAACCTCGTTGAGTACCTCTGAAACCCTCGCCTCCATTTTATCTATCTTATTAACGACGACTATCGGGTTAAGGTTGAGGGCAAGAGCCTTAGATAAAACGAATTTCGTCTGCGGCATAGGTCCTTCAGCTGCATCGACAAGGACAAGGACTCCATCAACCATACTCAAAATCCGCTCTACTTCCCCTCCAAAATCAGCATGTCCGGGTGTGTCAACTATGTTCAATTTCGTCCCTTTCCAATTGAAACTTGTGCATTTTGCCAGAATGGTGATTCCTCTTTCTCTTTCGAGGTCATTGTAATCCATCGCACAAGTTTCAATCTGCTGATTATCTCTAAATAAACCACTTTGCTTAAACAGAGCATCAACCAGCGTTGTCTTTCCGTGATCAACATGGGCTATAATTGCTAAATTCTTGATATCATTAGACACTTTAGTATGACACTTTACATAAAAACAAATATCCCACGATCACCCAGCAATCTAGCTTTAACTGATGCGTAAGAACTATTCGTTCACTATACGATAATTTCACTGTAAAAAAAAGAGAAATGGTGTTCGGGGCCACTGCCACTTCACGAAAAGTATTTGAAGAGGATTTTAATTAAAGCAGGATGAGTTCACCTTACTCAGCTATAACAAAGGGGGGAGAGTATTGATATGAATTCCGCAAAGCTCAGCCTGAATAGGGAGGGTATATTGCCAGTTAATCTACAAAATTTCCTTTTTGCATAAATCTATCTTTTCGTATTTCATATACTCTTCCTTCTGTCATTTTCTTAACTTCGTCTATAACTCCTCCAGGATTTAAATCTAAATTTTGATTAAAATATTGGTTATAAAAGAATTTGAAAATTTCACGGTTTGACACACAAACTCCATTGCCAATAACTGACTTTTGTTATCAAAGTGGTAATTATTCACAGATATGTCGCTTATCCTTGGTTCAAATTTTAAAATCATATTGCAACAATGTATTTTGAACTCATCTATCGAGTTTTTTGAGATTTCCAAAGATTGTAAATCTCGAATACCATATGAAAAAGGAGACTCTTCTCGATCATCAAGTTTTTTTAATTTTGTTGATAGTATGTTCCCAATTTCCTCTACTATAGATTCAAAGAATTCATTCTCAGAATCCAGATATACCGATTTTCTGTTGAATTTTGATAAGAATGAAGCTTCAGCTTTTTTGTCAATTGCCATTTTCTAATTTCTTCAGGTAGTAGTCTATAACATACAATAAACTTACACTCCAAAACAAAAAGGCAAATACCAAAAAGCTCCATAAAGTAGACGAAATTCCGAAAATTTTCCAATTAGCCCTGTCACAATATGGAATAACCATTGATTGATCATTGTTATCTGACAAAGAGTCAAGTGTTGGTAACTTAGAGACACAACTTTGCGGCCCAATCCACCAATGATTCTCTACTCCTAGATGATAAAAGGAAAAAAGTAATGCCGAAAAAGTCAACAAAAGCAATAGGGGTTTTAGACGTTTAAAGTTAATAGAAAAAAGCGCCACAAAAGATATTAACAAAAATAAATATCTCGAAATCAAACAAAGTTGGCATGGAATTTTATCAAAAAAAAATTGAGATAAAAGTGATGTCAAAAAAATCCCCATTGATATAAAAGACGTCACAATATGGACCGTATTTAACCTGAATGGAATCACAAAATAACTCCGATTAATCGATGTTTTTTTATATCGTATCACTGATTCATTGCTTTTTATATAGACTGATGAATAGAACTCAAACCACTGCTTCTAATTTTATTATTTGATGTAATATAACGTAAGGTATTTATTAATTTAAAAAGCAATAAAATGAAGTTGCAAGAAGCCTTAAGACGTATAAAAGATTTCTGAAAATTTCTTACTCAGCAACAACATCAGAACCAATTTCCGTTTATTAAACTGGATACCTTAAGCCAGATATATATCCCCCCCCTTTCCCCTTTACATGTGGATTACAAAATCCTCTAAGCAGTGTTCAAAGATTGCTATATATCATGCTTAAGGCATTATAAAAAATCATTGGAGCATGGTTTACGGTTTATTCAGGTTTGGCCATGGAGCTCTCTCTTTTGTCCAAAATCATATGAACGCAGACACTCTCAATTGAGGGGTGGCGCTACGTGCAACTTTGGTATATTATTGTTGTGAAATGCTTTAGGTTGAAAAAATATGTTTAGTAGTTTATTTGCTTTATTCGGTAGCTACAATTCCAGAATTGTGAAAAGTTATGAAAAGATTGTTGATAAAATTAACGCTTTTGAAGCTGAGATGCAGAGTTTGTCCGATAAGGAACTAGCAAATAAGACACCTGAGTTTAAAAAATCTCTTGCTTCTGGAAAAACGTTGGATAGCATTTTACCCCAAGCATTTGCCGTCGTAAGAGAGACATCAAAAAGGATATTAGGAATGCGGCATTTTGATGTCCAGCTAATTGGAGGAGTAGCGCTTCATAATGGCCAAATTGCAGAGATGAAAACAGGTGAGGGGAAAACGTTAGTTGCAACGCTAGCAGTTTATTTAAATGCCCTTGCAGGAAAGGGGGTTCATGTTATTACAGTTAACGACTATCTCGCTCAAAGAGATGCTGCTTGGATGGGAAAAATTTACAAATTTCTCGGACTTTCAGTCTCTACTATAGTGGGAAACATGGGCGACTTAACGAAAAAGAGAGCTTATTCTGCAGATATTACATATGGAACAAATCATGAATTTGGCTTTGATTACCTGAGGGACAACTTGAGATTTGATGAAAGAGAACTGGTTATGAGACCGTTTAACTTTGCCGTCATTGATGAGGTTGATAGTATTTTGATCGATGAAGCCAGGACCCCTTTAATTATATCTGGTGGCGATGATGGAGCTTCTAACCTCTATGTTGCCGTCGATTCTGTTATCAAAAAATTGACTGATGAAGATTTCGAAAAGGACAATAAAAACAAAGTCGTGACATTGACAGAGAAAGGTGTTGAAAAAGCGGAGCTGGAATTGACTAAAATTGGTTTGTTAAAAATTCCGGAACTTTACGACCCAAGTAACATAAGCATTGTTTATCACGTCAATTGCGCACTAAAGGCCAATAAACTGTTTATTCATGACGTTGATTACATCGTAAAAGATGGTAGAGTTTTAATTATTGATGAATTTACAGGCCGTATTATGGATGGTCGTCGCTACTCGGAGGGATTGCACCAGGCAATTGAAGCAAAGGAAGGAGTTGAAGTCCTAACAGAAAGTCAGACGATTGCAACTATTTCATACCAAAACCTTTTTAGGTTATACCCGAAACTAGCTGGAATGACAGGAACGGCGATGACAGAAGAGGCAGAGTTTGATGAAATATATAAATTGAAAGTCGTTAGTATCCCCTCTCATAAACCAGTTATGAGGAAGGATCATGAAGATTCAATGTTCGTGACATTGGCGGAAAAAGACAGGGCAGTTTTAGCTTTAGTAAAAGAATGCCATTCAAGGAGACAACCAATTTTAGTTGGAACAACTAGTCTCGAAAGATCAGAACATTTTTCAAAATTGTTATCTACGGAAAGATTGAAGCATAACGTTTTAAACGCCAAGCAGCATGAACGAGAGGCATACATAATCGCGGAGGCAGGTGCTCCAGGAGCTATTACGATTGCTACGAACATGGCTGGAAGAGGAACGGACATTAAGCTTGGCGGCTCTCTTGAAATGCGGGTCGAACAAGAATGTAGTGACATATCGGATCCAGCTGAAAGGGAGAAGATAATTGAACGTATCAGCTCAGAAATAGAAAGGGACCATGAGGCAGTCGTGAAATCTGGAGGCTTATTTGTTGTCGGAACGGAAAGAAATGACAGTAGAAGAATTGATAACCAGCTAAGGGGGCGTTCTGGAAGGCAAGGAGATCCAGGAGAGTCGAAATATTTCATTTCTCTTGAAGATGATCTTATGAAAAAGTTTGGTTCTCCAAATCTTATCGATAGGTTTAGAAAGGTTTGCAAAGACGATGAGGAATTGTCTTTTAGATGGATCTCCAAAGCCATTGAAAAAGCGCAACAAAGGGTTGAAGCTTATAATTTTGATATAAGAAAGCAACTTTTGAGATTCGACGATGTCATGAATGATCAAAGAAAAATGATCTATGAAATGAGAAAAACTTTAATGAATCCGGTTGATATACTTTCACAGATCAAAGATATAACTGATGACGTCCTAGAGGGGATAATTACAGCGAATACTTCAACTCAAGGTGGAGGAGCTATAGGTTGGAATCTGCATGAACTGACGGATTCTGTAAAAAAAATTTTTAAAATAGATCTGAGTTCAGAAAACATTTCTGATAATCCAGCTATCACCGCTGACGCTCTGCTTCAAATACTCACTGAGCAAGTAGACTCAAATCATAATTTAAAAATTGAAAAGTATGGCAAAGAATTTATGCAATACATCGAAAAGGATATATTTTTAAAAGTACTTGATCGTGCTTGGAAAAGCCATCTTTTATCACTTGAGCATCTACGTCGAGGCATAAATTTGAGATCTTATGCCCAGAAAAACCCATTGAACGAATACAAATTTGAAGCATTCAGCATATTTCAAGATATGATATATGGAGTTAAAGTCAATGTTCTGACAGCCCTGTTTAACTTTAAAGCTGACGATAAATTGGAAAATATTTTACCAGATTCTACAGATGAGGAATTTTTAGATTCACCAGAGCCAGAAGAGGAATCTAAAAAAAGTTCTGAACCTTTCGAAGAAACTCATGATTCTTTCGAGGATCCATATCTTTTCGAGGAGGCGCAGAAAGATGAAATTTTGGACATTGAATCCTCTTCTGAAGTTTTTTCTAGAAATGCTTTTTGCCCATGCGGATCCGGAAAAAGATATAAGCACTGCTGTGGAGCTCTGCTTCCACTTTTTTCAAGTGAGCCCATTCATGGCTCTTCCAAGAGGGAGGTAGAAAGGCCCTCTCGAAAAAAAACTGCTAAAAAGCAAAAAAAGAAAGCTGAAAAAAAAATCAAAAATATGTCGAAAAACCAAACTGAAAATCGGGCAAAACGATTACCGCAAAACAAGAAGCGCACCCAGCCTTCATCAACAAGAAATTCAAAAGATCCTGCTAAAATGCTCCATGATTTCATGAAAGAACAAAGAAAAGAGATTTTATCCGATGATCCGGAGAGGTGAGCCAAGTTTGCTTTACTTACTATATCTAAGACTGTTTTGATGCAGTGTTGATGAGACAGTGAAAAAAACCTGAAAGTGTTGTTGGTGACCGTTAGAAGGTGAAATAAGTGTGATAAGGCGGGTATGGTAAAACTAAAACTAAGGTTAAAACATGTTCCACTTTTTCCACTATCGATAATCACATTGATATCCTTTTTTTCGCTATTAATGTTATTTTCGATGGGTTCTGGTAGCTTCTTTCCTTGGTGTTTTAATCAGTTTTGCCGTTTTGTTGTTGGCACAATTGCGCTCTTATTTGTGTCAGCAATAAAACTTAAATTTTGGGAGAAATACGCATATCCTTTTTATTTTCTTTGCCTTTTCTTATTGATTGGAGTTGCGATTGTAGGAAAGACTTCTATGGGGGCGCAAAGATGGCTAAACCTTTATTTTTTCAATTTTCAGCCATCTGAATTAATGAGAATTTTTTTAATCATCGCTCTTTCTAAATATTTTTCTACCCGCTCTGTCGAAGATTGCAAACGTTTATCGACATTGTGCCTTCCAGTTGTGTTAATAGCTTTGCCAATGGGGCTTGTTTTAATACAACCAGATCTTGGCACTGCGGTTTTGTTATTTCTTGTTTTTTGTAGTGTATTGTTTGTGTGCGGAGTTCAGATTTGGAAATTTGCTTTCTTCTTTTTTGGCATACTCCTTTCAATGCCAATTTTATGGAATATGCTTCATGATTATCAACAAAAAAGGGTCCTCACCTTTTTTTCTCCAGAAATGGATCCAAGCGGTGCAGGCTATCACATAATCCAATCTCAAATAGCAATTGGCGCTGGAGGATTTTGGGGGAGCGGCTTCATGAATGGATCGCAAAGTCAGCTAAATTTTCTTCCGGAAAAGCAAACGGATTTTGTTTTTGCCGCCCTTGGAGAGGAATTTGGATTTTTTGGTTGTTTGCTACTTTTGCTCTTATACGGATTATTAATAACCTATAACCTTGGAGTAGTCATTAGGATGAAGAATAAGTTTGAAAAAATAATGGTTTTTGGAGTAAATTCAATGCTGTTCTTTTACATCTTTATCAACGTATCGATGGTTTGTGGTCTACTTCCCGTTGTCGGAGTCCCTCTGCCATTTTTCTCATATGGAGGAAGCGCACTGGTCGTGTTAATGTTTTGTGAAGGCTTAATATTTTCTGCTGATATCGAACACAAACATTAGAGCTCATCCATTTTCCTGTTGTCAAAGTTCAAACATATATGAGCGTATCTCCCTGCCGCAAATATACTCAAATTAGTTGAAAGGAGGTCTGAATGGCTTCGTCTAAAGAAGCATAATTGTGCAAAATCTCTCTCACTTTTCTCTTAAGCCAACTCCAGAATTGTTCAATCGGATTGAGATCAGGGGGATATGCTGGAAGGAATAAAACTATACATCC
>JAIRYO010000070.1 GCA_031267725.1 Holosporales bacterium
GCAAGTGGCGGACGCTAGGGCAAAAAACTCTGCTCCGTTGGGAAAGGAAGCAACTGACACAAAAATTGCAGCGAATGATGCCAGAATAAATGAATTAACCTCAAATAAAGAAATCAACGATGCAAAAATTCAATCTGATTACTATGATGTAGAAATTTCCAAAAAAGTGGAGTTTGCTAAAGGGCGGTTTGATGCGATGGTAAAAATGTAAACTCGAAGGGGATAGGCAACATTTACGGAGGTCTATATCTTATGTACATGCCACCTCTCCCTCATGGAATGATATGTTATTCATCGAAATAAAAGCAACATTTATTTTATAAAATTTTTGATAAATTTTATTGAAAATTTAGATTGTTTTCTCTTTAATGTTGTATCAAACTGATTAATCCAATAATTAATTGATTCATACGACCTTTCAATTCTGTTTGCTATGTAGCTTACAATTTTCTCATCAGTTTTTATTCCACAGTGTAAAAGCATTTTTTTTATAATCGAAATCATTGCAGCTTCGTTTGGAGACTGTATTTTTATAACATTTATGGTTGCTACTCTGGATCTTATGTCTTCAAATTTTAGGCCCCATTTACTAGGAGGAGTTTTAGAAGTCAAAAGAAGATACGAATTTTTCTCCCTTATGGTGTTGTATATATAGAATAGCAGAAGATCATCATTTATCTCGTCGGCATCATCTAGAACAAAATATCTTTGCTCATTCGTTTCTGAAATACCGTACCATTCGCTAAATATATTGTTCGAGCTAGTAACAATCTTTGCATTTAGTTTATTGGCCCAAATAGTTGAAAGATGAGTTTTGCCCGCTCCTTTTTCACCAACTAGGCAAACGAAATTGTCATGAATTTTGAATGGCCATTTTTCAAGCCATTTGAATGCATATTGGTTACATTCGTTAACGATAAAATCTTCACTTTTTATCGAAAACGCCCAAGAAATTGGAAGATGCAGTTGGTTAAATTTATCCGACATATTCTAATTTTTCCGAACTTGTCAACGAACCTTGTTAGTTAAGTTTTCACTTCTTTTTGTAAAAACTAAATAAACATCAGTTCCACATAATGAATGATACAGAGGACTTCTCTCAATAAACAACAAAGACGCTAATGACATAGTAACAGATCTATGTTTTATATAAACCGATACTTGATCCGATAAACAGCGATATTTCATGGTGCCTAATCATCACACAACAAGTGACAACTGCCAGGCGTTATTGTATGCAACTACATTGGACTTTTCAATAGCCCATCGCTTAGAGGATTTGATAATCTATATGTAAAAGGTGAAGAGATTGCTTAGTATATATCCCGTTTAAAGCATTATACGAAAATCATTTAAGTATGGTTTACGGTCTATTCAGGCTGAGCCAGGCGGGAGTCAGGGGTATTAATAGATAACTGCTAACTCTGATCGTTTTGCCTCAAACCACGTATACAGCTTCTTGAAATACGCATAAACATCGTGCTATAAAACTATAGTCTTCCTCTCTGCGCTTAAATTTCAATTCAGTGAATTTATTAGAGTTATTCAGAATGCTGCTTAATAAGGTATCAAGCGCTCAAGTTTGCAAATGTTATTTCGAAATGCTCCCATACATAAAACCATACACATTCAGAACAATACTAGCATTTGCGATTTGTATTCCGGTTGGGGGATGCGACGCTGTCATTGCCATGGCCTTGAAACCATACACAGACCTTGTTATGGTTGAAAAATCGATACGGGCAGCTTGGTATATCCCTTTCGCCATAGTTATCTTTGCCATTATTCAGGGGATATTAAATTATTATGCATCATATTTGAACACATGGGTCGGAGAAAGAATAACGAGAGACCTAAAGCTTGAGTTATATAAAAAACTGTTATCGCACGATGCCGCTTTTTTCGACAAGACCTATTCTGGAAATATTGTCACAAATTTTAGTAATTTGGTTGATACGGCAAGCTCTGGACTTTTTACCAAAATAAAAACTATAATCTCCAAGCTCGCTTCCTCTATTTCTCTTATTTGCGTTTTATTTTATAATTCGTGGGAGCTTTCCATAGTTGCAATAATAGTTTTGGGCTGCGCTTTTTTACCGACTGCCAAAATACGTCAAAAAATGCAAGATGTCATGTCGAAAGTTATAAAAGGAAGCGCAATGTTAATCACCGAATATAACGAAAGTTGTGCCGGGAACAAAGTTATAACTTCATATAATCTTCACAAGTATCAGCAAATAAAGTTTTCTTCAGCCATAAATTCGGTCACTCAAATTAGGGTAAAGTTAATTCAGAAAACAGCTTGGTTATCTCCAGCTATGCATGTAATAACTTCGATTGGTATAGGGATATCGATAGCATATGGAAGTCATTTAATTGTTTCCAAGCAAATGACTAGTGGTAGTTTCGTATCGTTTTTAACCGCCCTTCTTTTACTCTATAATCCATTAAAAAATTTAGGAAATAGCATAAAAGATTTTCAAATGTCGATGATAGCAGTTGAGAGTGTATTGAGCTCATTAAATGCTGATGTAAACATAAAAGATAAGAAAAATGCAATTGAATTAAAAGAATTCAAATCTGGCATCGTATTCAGAGATGTTGATTTCGGATATTCTCCAAATTGTTTAGTTTTGGAATCGTTTAGTATTGAAATAAAAAAAGGAGAGACTGTCGCATTTGTTGGAAGTTCTGGAAGCGGAAAATCCACGATAGCAAATTTAATCCCCAGGTTTTATGAAATAAATTCAGGCTCGATAGAAATTGATGGAATAGATATCAGGAATTATACATTAAAAAGCCTTAGAGATGGTATTTCAGTTGTCTTTCAAGACAATTTCTTGTTTGCTGGAACAATAAGGGAAAACATCGTATTAGGGAGAGATGTATCAGATAACGAGCTTCAAAAAGCGGTTGAAATGGCATGTCTATCCGAATTTGTATCCACTTTAAATAACGGATTGGATACCGAAATAAGGGAACGCGGTCTCCGCCTCTCTGGAGGACAAAAACAAAGAGTTGCCATTGCTAGGGCATTCCTAAAAAACACTCCTATTATCATCTTGGATGAAGCAACTTCTTCTCTTGATAATGAAGCTGAGGCAATTGTTCAGAAAGCAATTGATAATTTAATGATCGATAGGACGGTTGTCATTGTTGCTCACCGTTTATCGACAATTAAAAATGCAAATAGGATAGCCGTCATAAATGAAGGAAAATTGGTTGAATTAGGACCTCACGAAGAGCTAATGAATATTAAAAATGGAAGATACAAAAGTCTTTATGAAATATAATCAATGAATAATCCATTACATATTGAGCTATTATCGAAATTGGTTTCTTTCAAATCTGTAACTCCAGATGGGGCCGACGCTATCAGTTATTGTTTTGACTTTTTGCAAAAGCTCGGATTTTCTTGTCAAGAATTGAAGTTCGGAAATGTTACAAATCTGTATGCAAAGTTTGGAGATTTCGAAAAGAATCTGTGTTTTGCCGGGCATGTGGATGTTGTCCCCGCATTTGGTAGATGGGACACGCCTCCTTTCGTTTTGACAGAAAAAAACAACTTGCTGTATGGCAGGGGAACGAATGATATGAAAGGCCCACTTTCCGCTTGTTTTGCCGCAATTCATGATTTCATAACGTTATCTCCCACATACTTTTCCTTGTCTGTAATTTTAACGAGTGATGAGGAGATAATGGAAGGAAACGGAACAAAAAAAGTTATAGACTTTTTAAAAAGTAAAGGTGAGAAAATTTCAGCTTGTATAGTTTGCGAAAGTTGTTCACCTCGAAACGCTGGAGAATACATAAAAATCGGTTGTCGAGGAAGTCTCAATGTTGACTTGATATCTATTGGTCCACAATGTCACGTAATTAACGGGAAAACATACGGGAATCACCTTCATGGTTTTGTTGAATTCTTGTCTTATCTTTCAAAAATTCAACTAGATGAAGGGGGCGGGGATTTTCCCGCTTCAGACTTTGAATTGACATCTATTGACGTTGGAAACAATGTAAGAAATATAATTCCAGAAAAAGCGATTGCAAAATTAAACATAAGATTCAACGACCTTTGGAATTTTGAAAAATTGGAAAAGCTTATATCTAGAAAATTACCAAATAACGTGAATGCTTCTTTTGAGAGATTCGGATGTCCGTTTATAGGATCTAAGGAAAAATTTATAGAGTTTCTGTCAAAAAGTATAACGAAAAGCATTGGAATTTCACCAAAAATTGGAACACTTGGAGGAAGCTCCGATGCCTTATTTATAAAGGAACTCACAAACGTCGTCGAAATTGGATCATCAATATCAAATGCGCATATATCAAATGAATTTATATCGAAAGACGATATGTTAAAACTGAGAAAGATTTACTTCAGCATAATGAATGATTTTGAAGAATGGAACGAGATGTAAGATCCTTGCAGAGGCACAACAAAAGATATACTGTGACTCCAGTATGGCTCAGTCTGAATAGGCAGTAAAGCATGCTCTTCACTTTTTTACATAGATTACCAACCCCTCTAAGTAATATTCAGAGATTGCTATATATCATGCTTAAAGCATTATAAAAAGAAATACACAAATCATTGGGGCATGGTTTACGGTCTATTCAGACCGGGCTGAGCAGGGTTCAGAGTTATTCATAAAACATAAAATGTTCCACGTGGAACAATTGCTTAAAAGCTTGAACCGGCTGGTCACCGCAAACATAAAATGTTCCACGTGAAACAATTGTTTAAAAGCTTAAACCAGCTGGTCACCGCAAACATAAATGTTCCACGTGGAACAATTGCTTAAAAGGGTTACGATACTCTATTTACGTCATCATTTTTGAAATTCAATATCAACAAGTTTCAGTACCTTTCATGTTAATTAGCATAGAATTCCGCCAGCATTTCATTAGCAAGACTCTCGGCTTGATAAAAAAGTAGACGAAACTTGGTTACTGTACCTTCTAGAATACCCAAGTTTAATATTCCCTCTCTAAAATAGCCTGCTGCGCTAGCGGAGCGCTCTTTATGTTCGGCAATAAGTTTGGTAAGCTCCTGGTATTCAAGATAGCTGCCGTGCTGACGCTTAGCTAACAGCTCTCTTATCTCATTAGAGATACCTCCTAAACGCACTTTTTCGGATATGTACCCTGCAATATTCACGTAAGTTTCAAAAAAATCACGTGCCACACTTAGATGCTTCTCATTCGTCAAAGTAAGAGGGTATAAGATTTTCTCTCTATCTTCATAAACAACTTCTAGATAGATAGGCTCGGCGGAATAAGTGATAGAGTTAAGCGCGGAGTTAATATCAAAACTAGCGCCATCTATAACACTGTCTTCAAAACGTAGTGGAGAACAGAACGTCACTCTATCCATATTGCCCATTATCAGGCGAGGAAATCCTATATTCCCATCCCTATCAGCAGGGAAAGCGACTTCCAAAAAATTGGCGAAAAAACTTAAAGATCTTTCATGAGTGAAAAAAGGTAGAGATCCTTCAGAAACTGAGTCCATGTGCCGCTGAGCGGCCACAAAGAGAAAAAATTCGTTTTCAAATAGAGATATATAACGAACGGCGTCAATGGCCCTCAGAATATAAGCAGCGCCTTCAAAATCACTATTTCTTAAACCTTCTGCTAGCGTAATTCTTAAATTTCGGAAGGGGTTCTCAATTTGATTTATTTGGGGAGGATTTTCCGCAGCATCGATTGTTATACCTCCAAGCCCTCCCAACATCGCTACTGTTAATGCCAATAATTTACTAACTTTCATAAGACTAGACCTCTCAAAAATAAAATAAAACGTTGCAAGATTATACTATTTTTGGTCAAAAAATAAAATATTTTTTACAAAAACACTTATTAAGTATATTTTTATTTTAAAAAGGATGAATGTAAGTTAAAAAATCTTTTGAGGAATCCTCATTTTTTCAATTAAAACCTCTTATTGAGATAAGTTTCAAAAAACCCTTTCCTAAAAACTATATCAATCTTTTTTCATTCTTTTTTCAGCTTCTTCATCGGATAACCACACATTATGCAATTTTAAATAATTTAATTGAAACATGAGGCGCTCCTCGGAAAGTGGAAGCTTATCTAAAATTTCTTTTGCTGCGGTATACTCTATGCCTGCCAATTTTATGCTAGCAGGATTCAAGAATTCCCTTATGTTGATTAAATTTTCAATTCGGTCATCAACACATATAACTTTATTCGGAATGAATTTAGAGTATTGCATAAAAAGCTTTAATGCGTTCCCTTTACTTCCAGGTTTTGAACAAACAACCCCCGCCTCATAGTAGGGAGATTTCTGAGCTTCTCCTAAAAAGGATTTTTCTAGATAATTCCAAGATTTAGAAAAATCAAAACCAAACCTTTTCAACTCTTCTTTTCTTATCTCTATCGAATCGGTTTCTCCAAGTTTTTCATTTTTCATCGCTGTAATTACAAGAGTTTTAATTCCTTTACTTTGTATGTTATTGATGATCTCAAGAAGGTTTTTATCTACGACAATTTGACTGAGTGTTTTAAAAATTATCCCTTTTAGTTCGCCCATTCTCGACACTAATCCTGGATTCGTAGAAAGCATTTTCGCTATACATTTTTTTAAAAATCTTTTGTTTTCAGGCTTAAATACAACATCCGTTTTATGAATCAAAACATCATCGCAATCGAAAATAACTAACGTGTTTTCATCTGCTGAATTCAATTCTGATTTGATAATTTCTATTGAATCAGTCGTTATAATACTCCCGCAAGCTAATTGCTGAAATAACTGCAGCATCAAAATCAATGTGGTAACACCACACCATTTTCCGAGTTTTATACTGACCTGAACTATCTTAAAAATCATGAAACAACTTCCTCACTTACATTCTAAATATATCCGATTTCGGTAAACTCATATTCTGACAAAGCACGCCTCGCCAACCTTGCTTTTTTCACATCCTTATAAAGCGCGAAACAAGTTGGGCCAGATCCAGAGACTCCCCAGAAAATGGGGAAAGTGGATTTCATATTTGCTAAAATGTTTTGAATTGAAGGTTCAAGTTCAATTGCAGATTTTTGAAGTGAATTATGGAAAGTTTTTAAAATTTTTCTTTTCATTTTTGCGACCCCAAGTTTATTGCGAAACTTTTCGCAAAATCCTTTAAAAACGGATTTAGTTGAAAGTTTTGTTGCATTGTTTATCAGTAAAATACACTGCCCACCTGTTTCTAGGTTGATTGGCAAGAGAGTGCCATCTATTCCCGTTCCATCCAGATAGACAAATTTAGCATTGGTGAAATATTTATACAGAAACACTCTTGCATCTGCTCCCAATTCTCTGAATACATTCATGTATTTCATTTTTTCATGCTGCGAAAATTTCCAAATATCAAAAACCGCATTAACAAAACATGCGGAATTACTGGATCCTCCACCTACCCCACCAGAGATCGGAAGTTTTTTTTTAATGGTAACGTGTGGAATTTTTAGATTAAAATTATCCTTCAAAATTTTAAATGCCTTTTTTATGGAGTTTTCCTCATCGAGGACACCGTTTATGGTCCCAGAATTTTCGTTGAATTCAATGTTAGGATATAACGTTAACGTATCATATATTTCATTTAAAAATGCAAATACACTTTCCATGCTGTGGTAGCCATCATCGTTTTTTTTTGTTATATTCAAGGCTAAATTTACTTTTGCAACGGAGCGTGATACAATTCCTGACATGAACGAAAACCTACGAAAAATTGATCATTTCTTAGCTAGATGGTACAAAGCTTTTGGCATCGATCATCTCTTTCATGCAGTTGAGTCTACCGAAACTTTATCCAAAAAACAAGAACAAGTTGAAGCCAATGTTTTGAATTTTTCAACTTTAGATGAGCTAAAAAATGCAGTTTTTAATATAGATTGTCATCTAAAAAGAACTGCAAGAAACACTGTGTTTTCTGATGGGAATCCAGAATCTAAGCTTATGATTATCGGGGAAGCGCCGGGACAAGAGGAAGATGAGCAAGGGAAACCATTTGTTGGACAAAGCGGAAAGCTACTAAACAATATGTTGCATTCTGTCGGATTGAATCGCTCTGAAGTTTATATTTCCAACATATTGTTTTGGAGGCCTCCGGGGAATAGATCGCCTTCGCCAGATGAAATTTTGTTTTGCATGCCATATGTTGAGCAGCACATAAAACTCATAAACCCAAAACTCTTGCTACTATTAGGCGGAGTAGCTGTGAAGTCAATCCTTAATACTTCTGAATCTATTTCCAAGCTTCGTGGAATGAAAAATGTTTATAACGGAATCACTACAATTGCAACCTTTCATCCAGCATATTTACTCCGTTCTCCGGGGCAAAAAACTGCCGCGTTTAAAGATTTAGTCATAATGAAAAAATTGTTGCCTTCTTAATGATGACGCTTTTTAGAAAATGGGAATTTGCTATGAATCCGGCAGGGCCAAGCTTGAGAAGGGCTCATTCTTGTAAACAATCGTTTCGCAAACAACAATCGCTGAAAATAATCATGATGTTCTTCAAAGATAACGAAATTTCATCGCAACGCTTAAAAAGGCACGTATTATAACCCCCAGTTTCACATAAGAAGCTAGGAAAAACATAGTGGAAAAGTATGAAGAAGGTATTCTTGGAACCAGTAAAGAAGTATCTCCTTAAGGTGGGGCGATCAAAAAACTCCCTTCAAAACTTAAGCAGAATCTAGGGGGACCTTCTATAATTAAACTATATCCTATATACCTTTAAAAAACTCCTTTGAATTAACGTTTTATTAAGCATTTTGTGATACCCTATATATTCCATCCCTAGCCCCCACCCACCACTGGGGGACCTCCGGTCGGGTCCGGTCGCAACACCTGAGTTGTTCTCTCGTTTTGCAAGCACAAGCTTAGCATATCACAAAAAGTTTAATATTCCGTTAATTTTGGAAAACTTTTTT
>JAIRYO010000028.1 GCA_031267725.1 Holosporales bacterium
ATCCCAACCATATGCTCAAATGTTAAGGGCTTTATACCTGTTAACCTATGAAACTCTTCCTCCGATAACCTTGATATCTTCTCGTATCTCTATCTCTGTTTCGAAAGAAGTCTAATAAACTGCATATGGCTACCTTGCATCATATTTCATTCAGAGTTGTTCGCGACTAATTCAGCTATACAATCTTTTTCAAAAGAAGGTCGTGTATATGCACGATTCCCATTGGATATTTGTTTTCATCAAGAACGAATATACTGGTAATTTTTCTAGTCTCCATCATGTGGAGCAATTCCAAAGCTGGAACATTTTTATCTATTATAACTGGAGTTCTAGTCATAACTTCATCAACTGATTTTGAGAGTAGCTCTTCACACATACTACGTCTTAGATCTCCATCTGTTATAACTCCAACAAATTTCCCTTCATGATCTGTTATTCCAACGCAACCAAAGCCAAATTTTGAGATGATTATTATCGCCTCTTGCATGCTCTCTCCCGTTTTTAAAATAGGAGCGTCTTTATGCATAATATCAAATACAAACGATAAATTTTTTCCAAGTGCTCCTCCTGGATGTATCATTTTAAACTGCTCTCTTGTAAATCCTCTTTTTGAAAGAAGGGCGATGGAAAGCGCATCTCCTAGAGCTAGTGTAGTCGTTGAGGAAACTGTTGGGGCGGCTCCAAAAGGGCAAGCCTCTTTTATAATTGGTAGGCAAAGAGAAAAATCTGAATTTCTAGCAATGGTCGAATTATCATTTTTAGAAATTGATACAATTTTTATTCCTAACCTTTTTGCAAAATTGATTACTGGGAATAGCTCAACTGATTCTCCAGAGTACGATATTAAAAGCAAAACATCTTTTTCATCAAGCATTCCTAGATCACCGTGATGAGCTTCACTTGGATGCAAAAAAAATGACTTTTGGCCAAGAGAGGACATCGTCGCAGATATCTTTTTCCCGATATGCCCACTTTTCCCTATCCCGGAAACGACAAGTCGTCCATCTGAATTTAAAATCAATTCAACGGCCCCTTCAAACGTTTGTGGAAGCTGCTCCGCCAGTAATTTCAGTGCCTCTGCTTCCTCTATTATAACCCTTTTAGCCTCATCTAAAAAATTCATATAGCTATACTCCGTGAGCAAAAATATCGTAGTTTTCTCCTGCCATGAGATCCAGCATAACCCTAGTTTCCAAAAATGCAAAACAGCTTTTTGCCAGAGCGACTCTCTTTTCTCTTTTTAACATAATATCAAGCCTCTCTTTGAGCCTATGGAGATATATAACGTCATTTGCCGCGTATTCTTCCTGTTCTTTTGTAAGGTTCTCGTTTCCCCAATCACTACACGTTTGCCCTTTTGAAATTTCAACGCCTAGCAGCTCTTTACAAATTTCAAAAAGGCCGTGTTTAGAAGTATATGTCCTTACTAACTTTGATGCTATTTTAGTGCAATATATATTCTTCGTCATAATTTCAAGATGCTTGTATAGCGTCGTAACATCGAATCTGGCATAGTGAAAGATTTTTAAAATTTTATCGTTAGACAACATCTTTTTTATGTTACAAGATAAGGTATAATTATCGAACTGGACAATATGAGAATTCCCGTCCCCTATTGAAAATTGAGCAACACATAACCTGTCTCTGTGAGGAAGTAACCCCATGGTCTCCGTGTCAATCGCAAGGCTTTCTAAATTGCTAAAAAAGCTATCTGGTAAATCGTTCTTGTATGTATAAATCATAAATCCTCCATTTCTGTTTCTGTTTCGTATAGCCATTATTCTAATGCTAATTTTTCAAATTTACATAAAAAATCATCATATTCTATTAAAGACTTTTTTAAGCTCTTCGAAAGAATGGGGAAATTATTAACTTTGCTACGTTGTTAGATTTTTAAATTTCCGCCGTTCTAACAGTCCCATTTCGTAGAGGTATATACTGCTGGATCGTATTACAGTTTAAACCAATTGTTCCACGTGGAACATTTTATGTTTGAGGCCGGCCGGCTGGTTCAAACTTTAATATGAAAAGGATGAGGAAATTGCTATATATCATGCTTAAAGCATTATAAAAAGAAATACAAAAATCATTGAGGGATGGTTTACGGTCTATCCAGGCTGGGCCAGGCGGGAGTCATGGTTATTTATAGACGAAAACTAACTCCACTTCTCTTGTCTCATATCTGTTTGAGCGTATACAAAAATAGATCTTGAAAAGATTTTTCAAAATTAGTAGCCTCTTGTGGTGTTTGTTGTCTCGGCCGAGTGGCAGAATGGTTATGCAGAGGACTGCAAATCCTTGTATATCGGTTCGATTCCGGTCTCGGCCTCCAGTTTTGAAAGATTTACAAATATATGGGAGTTGTTTTGGATTTTGAGCGTCAAGTTGTTAATATCGAAAAAAAAATCCTAGAACTTCGTCAGGCATCCAAGATCGAGGACATAGATGTAGCTGCAGAGATTACTAAAATGCAGCGTAAAGTTGACAAATTGTTGGCACAAATTTACAAAAAACTCACCCCATGGCAAATTGTCCAAGTTGCGAGACACCCCGAGCGTCCAAAGTTTACGGATTATCTAAATGGAATTTTCACGGATTTTATCGAATTGGCAGGAGATAGGCTTTTCGCCGATGACCATGCTATAATCGGCGGATTTGCGACTATCGGGGATGTAAGATGTATCGTGATCGGACAAGAAAAAGGAGATGATACAGAATCACGAGTGAAGCATAATTTTGGAATGCCGAAACCAGAGGGGTATAGGAAAATTTGTAGGTTAATGGACATTGCGGAAAAGTTTTCCTTACCAATCTTTTCTTTCATAGATACCGCTGGAGCATTTCCTGGGGCGGAATCTGAAGAGAGAGGGGTTGCTGAGGCAATTGCAAGATGTATGGAAAAAAGTTTTCAAATTAGGGTGCCATTTATAAGCTCTGTAATAGGAGAAGGAGGTTCCGGTGGTGCAATTGCTGCAGCAGTTTCGGATTTCGTGTTGATGTTAGAGTACTCAATTTATTCAGTTATTTCGCCAGAAGGTTGCGCATCAATTCTCTGGAAAGATGAATCAAAATCAAGCGTTGCCGCAGAAGTTCAAAAATTAACAGCACCAGATCTTTATAAATACGGAATAATTGATGGTATAATTAAAGAACCGGTAGGGGGGGCTCATAGGGATAAACTTAGAGCAATAGATAATCTTAAAAAGGAATTGGTAAGGTATTTGAAAAAATCCGAATTTGTTAATGAGGAGGATAGGAAAGAGATGCGCCGAAAAAAGTTTATGTCAATTGGAAATTTTTTTCTTTACTCTTAATTTTAGCCAACCAATTCTTTTTGACAAATATAGTAAAACTTTGTAACTTCTATCCATATTTCTGCCCGAATTTATAGGAAATGAATCGTTTAAAATTACTCACAGAAAAGCTGATAAAGCTAGAAAAGTGGGAAAACATGCTTCCGCTATGCAGTGATTATGGATATAAAATTTAAAAAATTAAACAGAAAAGCTTCGCTCCCGATTTATGGGACCATAGGTAGTGCAGGGGCGGATCTTAGAGCGTGCATTGAAAGCAGTATAATCATTGAATCCGGCAGGGTTGCTATAATTTCAACGGGAGTTGCTATTGAGCTTCCGTTTGGTTTTTTTGGAATGCTTTGTCCGAGATCTGGACTAGCATCTAAGAATGGAATTACTTTACTGAATTCTCCTGGTATCTTGGATACGGATTATCGTGGAGAAATAAAAATTCTCATGATAAATCATTCTGATGCCCCTTTTACAGTTGAGCATGGAGTGCGGATAGCCCAACTCATAATAATTCCATTTGAAAAGGGGAATTGGATTAAGGCGAAATCGCTCACTGGAACACTTCGTGCAGAAAATGGATTCGGCTCAACTGGTACAAAATAAGCTGACCTATAAAAAAATTTACCAACTACAAATTACATTTTATAAAATTCACCACATCATCCCTAGTTATCAATTTTGTTTTTAATGAACTATCTTCCTGATTCATAAATTTTACAGTTACAGTTCCATTCTTAAATTCAGTTTCTCCTACAATTAAAGCAAGTTTGCACTGAAGTCTATTGGCGACTTTCAGCTTTTTTGTAATCGTTCCCATATGTAAAAACTCTGCCTCAATCTCACAGCTATAGAGTGTTTTCAGTAAATCAAAAGAGGTATCGTTTTCATTTTCGGAAACCGGAATAACTGCTACTTTTTTTGAGACGGGTAAAAATTTATTATCCTCTAGCAAAAGCATTAATCTTTCTATTCCAATTGCGAACCCGATACCAGAAACATCTGCCCCTTTGAATGCGCTGAGAAGATTGTCATACCTTCCCCCTCCCCCAAGGGCCTCTCTGTATTCACCAGAAACTGGCTTAAATTCAAATGTTGTATGGGTGTAGTAATCCAATCCTCTAACTAGAAAATTGTTTACTTCATAATTAACACCAAACTTCGATAGCAGAGAACAAACCTTCTCAAAATAAGTGAGAGACTCTTTGCTTAAATAGTCAGTTATAACCGGCGACATCAAGCATATTTCCCTATCCTTTTTGTCTTTCGAATCTAAAATCCTTAACGGATTTTTAACTAATCTTCTTTTGGAATCCTCGGATAGATCGCCTTCATGTCTCGAAAGATATTTAACTAATCCTTTTGTATAATCTTCTCTGGTCTTCGTATCTCCAAGTGTGTTTATCAAAACTTTAAAATCAAAAATTCCTATTGAATTTAAAATTTCAACCGCTAACGCTATTGTTATCGCATCTGTATAAGGACTTTTATCCCCAACATGCTCACACCCAAGCTGATGAAATTGCCGATATCTACCTTTTTGCGGCCTGTCATATCGAAACATTTCTCCATAATACATTAGCTTTACTGGCAGACTCTGAGTCATTGATTCTGTAACGATTGCCCTCATAATTCCAGCTGTACCCTCAGGCCTTAGTGTTATTGATTCGCCCCCTTTATCCAAGAATGTATACATCTCTTTCGAAACGATATCTGTTTCATCTCCAATCGCTCTTACAAAGACGTCTGTATATTCGAGAATGGGAGTATTTATTATGCTGTAGCCGTATTTTTCTCCAATCTGTACCGCCTTATTGATTATGTAATTATACTTTCTTATATCTGTTCCATATAGGTCTTTCATTCCTCTTACCGGTCTAAACATCATTTGAAAATAAAAATCAGTAGCGTAAGCCAATGATACAACACATAAAACAAACGATCAATCAATCTTCAACCTACACATATCCCTCCAACTTCAGACAATCCAAGATTTAAAAACGATTGAAAATTGCTTATTTTTGTGATCTAATCTAAGCGATTGGGAGATAGTTTAGTGGTAGAACTACCGGCTCTGGACCGGTCAACCTTGGTTCGAATCCAGGTCTCCCAGCCAAAAATTTTTTATGCAATTTTTTGTGTTTAGTATGGCGTTAAATACAACTGAAATTTCCTAAATAATTTCTGGATCTTGTGAGATGGAGTTTTGTACAATTACAGATGAGTAATGCTGAAGTAGCTCAGTTGGTAGAGCAACTGATTCGTAATCAGTAGGTCGGAGGTTCAACTCCTCTCTTCAGCACCACTACACTGTTTTGTCCCCACTGATACCTTGGCACTTACTTAAACCCTTTTCATTGTTCAAACAGATGTGAGACAAAAGATACAGAGTCAGTTTCCGTCTATTAATAGACATGAGGTTACTTAGCTGAGTCAAGGAGCTATTCCTATGGAATTATTACAAGAGTTCAAGAGGCCGCCCTCTTTTGTCTTGGGCTATGTGAGGGTATACAGTCTTTCATCAAAAGATTTTATTTTAAACACTTATGTTGTAGAATATCTGATAGCATCCGCAATTTATAGTTTTTACACCATGTTCAATGACAAAAAGAATGGACCTAACACTGAGAGTGGCGGAGAGAATATTGACAATCTTGTAGTCATTATAGAGGAAGAAATTAGGAGTGAAAATTGGCGAAAATTTTGGAACAGATATGGGAAGTTAATAACATACACAATCGCTGTCGTTCTCGCATCTTTTGGAGTATATGAAATGTGGCGAAAGCAAGATCTTTCAGACAGGGAGGCTATATCAATAGAGTATACCTCTGTTCAAAATGCTATTGCATCAGGTGACTCTGATTCCGCTTTCCTGAAAGTTAAAGAACTAGCAAACGTCTCAAAAAAAAACTATGCGGCTCTTGCTAGATTTGAATATGCGGCAATTTTAAAATCCAAAAATGATCGGCAAGCGTTGGTTGAGTATATGTTGATTTCTGATGATGAAAAAGTGGATAAGATGCTTAGAAGTTTGGCTTATATATTTTATGTAAATTCAGCAATTGACTTGCTTCCTAACAGTGAACTTATAGTGTTATTGGATGAATTTATAAGCAAATTAAAAGAGAATTATGTTGGAAAACTATGGGATCTACTCGCTAAGGAGTCACTCGCGTTCTGCTATATAAAACAGGGAAACAACAAGGCGGCCAAGCTCACTCTTGAATCTTTAGCAAAGACGACTGGGATCCCACCAATCATGGCGGAGAGAACAAGGGCACTTTTACATTTTATCGGAGAACAATAGTTATGATCGCAAAAAATATGTGGTTGATAGTGTTAGTTGCAATTCTCGTTTCTGCCTGTGAGAAAAAGGAAGTCTTGCCTGGTGAACGAGAGTTGATTTCTGGAATAGCGGAAGACAGCAGAGAAAAAAAATCAAAGATTAACTCATCTGAAAAAATAATTCCAAAAACTGAAATGGATGTCAGTTTTCATGTCGACGTTGCGGGGAACAAACAACATAATTCTATAAATTATAGGATGAGTCGTGACGCTAAAGTGTTGTGGAAAACTTCGATTGGAGGAGGCACAACAAACGTCGATATGATCGCTTTTGGGGAAAATATTTATGTGGTCAATACGGAAGGAACGCTAGTTTGCATTTCTCAAAAAAACGGAAAAAAAATTTGGGAAAAGCAAATTGCTAAACAGCCTGATGACAGCACATTCTCCGGTGGCTTGGTTGCAGACGGGAAAATTATTTATATTTCAACAAACATTGGCAGAGTTGTTGCGGTTGATACACAAACTCAAAAAGAGCTTTGGGTTAAATCATTAAAATATCCTTTGAAAGGGGCACCTCTCTATGCTTCCGGTAAGGTTATCGTCAACTCCATAGAAAATCAAACTTTTGCCCTTAACGCTTTCGATGGAAATCTCCTTTGGAGCAGGACGTCTAGTCAAGAGAATACGATGATGTCAGAAGCGGGAGCTCCAGTCCTTTTTGAAAATTCTGTTATTTGTACCTATAGCTCCGGCGATCTGAAATCTATGAATATCAACGATGGTAGCGAAAATTGGATAGATGTTCTATTTTCAGCGAACCTTTCTGAAAGTGGGGGAATCATATCTCATATAGCTGCCTCTCCTGTCGTATTTGACGATTATGTTTTAGCTGTAACATCCGAATCTAAGATGGTGTTAGTGGATGCCACATCTGGGATAAGAGTTTGGGAAAAAAATCTTGGAACTACTAACACGCCAGTCGTTAATAGCGGATGGGTTTTTGTTTTGTCTTGCGACAATTGTATGTTGTGCTTATCCACCAAAAGTGGAGAAGTTAAATGGGTATCAGAGCTCAACGAATTTATTGAAGCTAGGCATCAAAAGATCACTAAATGGATTGGCCCTCTTTTGATTAATGGAGATGTAGTCGCATTTAACGAGGCTGGCAATGTTCTGAGGTTAGATATTTCGACTGGAAAACTTAAAAAACAAGAGAATTTTAAAGATGTAATTTTCCTCAGAAAACCAATCATCATAAATGGGAGAATGTTCGCTATGTCTCCAAGGGCGAATATTTACGCAATTGGATAGTTTTCGAATACTGCTTGTCGGCAAAACCAATGTCGGCAAGTCTACTTTGTTTAACCGACTTTCTGAATCTCGTGAGGCTTTGGTTTTTGATAGACCTGGAGTAACTCGAGATTTAAGAGAAAAAGAGGTGTATATTCGAGGGAAAAGAGCAATTTTGACGGATACCCCAGGGATGCTTGATTACAGTTGGGATAGTGCCGTTGAGCCGGAATTGAAAAATGCTATAAACAATAATCTTATCAGGGGGATAAAGATTGCTGATTTAGTGCTTTTCATTTTAGACGGTAGCAGGGAGGTTACTCCAAATGATATTGAAATTTCAAGGCTTTTAAAAAAAAATGGAAATGATGTTGTAATTGTTCTTAACAAAAGTGAAAAGAAAAAACTTAAAGCAACGGTTATTGATGTCATGGAATTCGGATTTCAGGATGTAGTTCAAGTTTCAGCCGAGCATGGATTGGGGATTGATGCCCTCCTAGATCTCGTTGAGAAATATATTCCGCACAATGAATCAAGTAAAGAGTCTTGCCAGAAAGACTTAAGTACTATAAAAATATCGATTACCGGAAGACCGAATGTTGGAAAATCCACACTTGTTAATAAAATCATAAAAAAAGAAAAACAATTAACTGCCGATTTTTTTGGCCTTACTCGAGAAAGTTCCGCTTTTGATTTTGAATTCATGAAAAGAAAATTAAACATTATAGATACACCGGGAATTCGTAGAGATTCACGCATTTATGATCCGCTGGAAAAAATTTCTCTCCTAAACTCTCAAACTTCGTATAAGAGGGCCGACGCTGTTATATTGATGATAGATGCTACAAGTCTTAAAATTGGAAAGATCGAAAAGCAGGATTTATCTATTGCGGCAAATATAATAAAAGAAGGGAAACCACTTGTTCTTGCATTCAATAAGTGTGATAAAACCCCGTATGGCAAAGACGATATTCCTGAATTTCTGAAACGAAATTTGGAGAAGAGTTTGTCACAACTGAAAAAAGTGCCTTTCCTATTTGTTTCCGCTTTAAATGATGAGAATATAATGAAAATGCTAAAAATGGTTTTGTCGGTACATAATAAGCAAAACAAAAAAATCAAAACTTCAGATCTCAATAATTGGCTTTTAGGGATCAGCAAAAGCGATTTATTGCAAAGCGCTTCTTCAAAATTTAAGTTAAAGTATATAACTCAAATTAGCAATTCTCCTCCTTCATTCTTAATTTTTGTCTCGAGTAAAAACAAAATGCGAGTTGATCATGAAAGGTTTATATCTAACGATTTAAGGCGCTGTTTTGACCTAAAAGATATCGCCATAAAGGTTATTTTTCGAGATCAAGCACATGAAAAATGAATAAATGCCGGATTATAAATGGGGTTTTTAAACGGAGACTTATAAAGCTCCCAGCTATAAGTTCAACTCGTCCAACATCTAATATCGTAAAAGAATCAATATTTAATGTTCTTTTTCATAGGTTTTATATTGATTTTTCTAAATCATTTGTTATCGATTTTTTTGCTGGATCTGGAGCCCTTGGAATCGAAGCAATATCTTGTGGTTGCCAAAATGTTTTGTTTATTGATATAAATGCGATAGCTGTACGATGTATTAAAGACAATATTAGAGATTTAAAAATAAAAAATTTTGCTAGGATCAGATGTAAAAAAGTTGAATTGATCCGGGATAATGTGATTTGGCAGGATTCTGAAAATTATGAAAGTATTGTCGTATTTATGGATCCACCATATAAAGAAAAGGAATTGTTGTTAAATCAAGTTTCGAGATTAAAAAGCCTTTTCCAAAATAAAGTTTTGACGTTGATTATCGAATCAGATGAATACGTAAATCTTGAGGATTTCGATAATTTTCATAAAATGAAGCATGGAAATACACTGATTACGATTGCCTCCAAGTCCACACAGATATGAAACAAAAGGAGACTCCTACATCTTAAACAACTATTCTATATGGGGCATTTACCACCCTATCTTCTTCCTGTTTTTCCCCAAAGAACTGCGTGGAATCCCAAGCTCCCGCTTCTCGAACCTCGAATTCATTCCGACCTGTGGCTGCTTCGGCTGCTGGTTGACCGGCAGCTGCTTCTTGACCGGCTGCTGATTCGACTTCGACCGCTTGACCGGCTGCCTGACCTGCGACTGGAATCCCCCATTCGATCGCTGCTGGTTGACCTGCTGCTGCTTCTTGACCTGCTGCTGCTTCTTGACCTGCGTCTTCGGTTTGACCGGCTGCGAATTCCGTTTGACCACCCGAGAATTCTGGCTGACCTGCTGCTGCCTGACCTGCGCTCCTGCTTGAACAATCTGCCGCGGCTTAGAGAACACCTGATTCGACCGCTGCTGGTTGACCTGCTGCTTCTTGACCGGCGTCTTCGGTTTGACCGGCTGCGAATTCCGTTTGACCACTCGAGAATTCTGGCTGACCGACTGCTGCTTCTTGACCGGCTGCGTGATCGACTTTGACTTCTTGATCGACTCCTGCCGCATGATCGGCTTCGACGACGACTGATTCGACTTCTGATTCGACGGATTCGGCTGCAGCTTCTTCTCCTCCAGCAGCTTCAGAGCATCATTCAGATACTCATTCAGCATTTTTTTATCCTCATTATTAATTTTCCATCTAAAAACACCTATCGGTCCATCCACACTAACAATCTTACCAACCCCTTTTGCCTTTTCCTCTACCACTTTAACTATATTATCAATTCTCCTTTCAACTTTTTTACGAGCCTCAGTCAACTCCTTCCCCTTATCCTTTATATTATAATCACTAACAATCCTTTCTATTTCAAGCCTAAAGCTTTCTCTTTCAAAATAGATTTCATCTAGCCTATCTACACGGAAATTATCAAAATGGTAAAACTCATACGCTTTATTAACCTCCCTTTTTAGCTCTTCTCTTTTATTCTGAGTATCTTCCTGTTTAACATTCTTCAGCTTATTCAATATCGAATCTTTAATAGCTTTAAGGTCTTTATCTCTTTTTTCATGAATCTTAGTAGCAGATCGTTTTGTTTCTTCCAAAGTTTTTAAGCTTCTACTGTCCGAGTAAAGGTATGGATGCCACTTTTCATCAGCCCTTTCAATAAACATATTAGAAGTGTTAAAAAAGATACTATTAACCTTACTAATCCACTCATCCTTTAACTTCCTAAAACTCTTCAGCCCAGGGGCAGTTAAACAGCTTTTAGCTATCCGCTCTATGTTGGTTAAATCCAACTTAATTTTCGGCTCCGACTCATCGAACGGATTCGGCTTCTGGTGATTCCGGGTATTCTGCGGCCGCTTCCAATACTGGGTCGTAAACTGCCGCTGATTCTGCTGCTGATTGAACTGCTGATTCGACGGGGGCAGGTGCGGATTCGGCTGCCGTACCGAACTGAACTGCCGCTGATTCTGCGGCGGATTCTGCGTATTCTGATTCCGCTGCGGGAGCGGCTGCACGAACGAGCTCTGCGGATTCTGCGGATTGAACTGCGGCCGATACTGGTTCGGCGGATACAGCTGATTCTGATTCTGCTGCGGGAACGAGTTCAGCTGATTCTGCTGCGGGAACGAGCTCGGCTGCGGATTCTTCGGATACTGCGGCGGCTGGTTCGGCGTATTCTGCTGCTGCACGTTAGGATGCTGCGGGAGCGGCGGATTCGGCTGCCGTACCGAACTGAACTGCCGCTGATTCTGCGGCGGATACTGCGGCTGCGAATATTGCTGCTTCTGAACCTGCAGTGACAACACGTTGTAGGCTTCATCTAAAATAGCAAGGTTTGCATTTACCAGATCAATGTCAGAGTCATATTGAAAAGTAACAGAAAGGGCCGCTATTACACGGGAAACCTCAACCTTAATTCGTCCTAAAGTCCCCTTCCTGGTATGATTCTTCTTACTAATCGCCTCCAGCGCATCAAAATTTTTTTTGAGCTTTTCCTTTTTACTGTTAAAGCTGTTTTTGAATTCTTGTCCAGTAATTGAACGGAATATATCAT
>JAIRYO010000080.1 GCA_031267725.1 Holosporales bacterium
GCTTTTCAAGAGCCTCCCTATAACAACGGTTCAACTCTATTTTTAACCTTCTCTCCAAATCAATCAAAGATGAAAGCTTACTATAATCCCCCTTTTTTTGCAGATCTTTCAAAGAAGAACTTACATCAGCGCTTAAAGCGGCAGACACGTCATTTCTAATCTTACTAAAGTGAGCTTCAATCTCTTTGATGGCAGCACACACATCATTTGCCATCGGAGAATTGTTTTCCGCACACAACTCTAAGATCGAACCATGCTCCTGAAAGAAGTGTTTTTCAACTTCTAAAAACCCCCCCCTAAGACTTCGCTCCCACGCTTTAATTAAACTCTCAATCCCCTCATCATTACCGCCAAGTATCTTTTTCAAACACAACTCTGAGTTACCCCTTGCTAACCCTATATAGCTATCCACATTAGGTGATTTAAATAATTCAAAAGAAGCCAATCTGTACGTAGTACCTACGCAGTGCGTGGGGGAAAGAAAGAGAACGGAGCACATAATATATAAAATACGATTATTTTTGAGCTTCATTTTGCGAATCCCTAAATTCACTCCATACCACTGTCATTGTACACCACATCTCTCTAAGTGCGCAAGAAAGAAATGGACAAAATGGTGAATATACATTATACTTACCGGGAATGAGTCGCACTCAGTTTATCGAATTGAGTTTTTGCCTAAGTGGAATGGAGTTCATAACTAGAACCACATTTAGAACGCATTCTTGTGGAGAGCTGCATTTAAAAGATGTCGGCGAGCTTGTTGTTTTGTGTGGTTTCGTCCATAGAATAAGGGATCATGGCGGATTACTCTTTATAGATCTCAGAGATCATTACGGAATGACTCAGTGTGTTCTCCAAGAGGAGGATTCTGATTTTAAAATTGCGGAAAAGATGAAGGATGAGTCCGTTATAACTTTAACAGGAGAGGTTGTAAAACGCGATGAATCAACTATAAACAGAAACATGTGTACGGGAGAGGTTGAGGTTCGTGTAGAAAAAATAGAAATTCTCTCGGCTCCGACTGAAACCCTTCCTCTTCAGATTAATATCGAAAATGAATTTCCCGAAGACACGAGACTGACATATCGCTACATAGACCTTAGAAAAAAGGAGAATCACGACAATATCGTTTTGAGATCTAAGGTCATATCTCACATTCGAAACGAAATGATAAAAATGGGATTTTTAGAAATTCAAACTCCAATTTTAACCTCTTCCTCTCCGGAAGGGGCTAGAGATTATCTAGTTCCAAGTCGGATTCATCATGGGAAATTTTATGCATTACCTCAGGCTCCACAACAGTTTAAGCAACTCTTGATGATAGCGGGATTTGATAGGTATTTCCAAATTGCCCCCTGTTTTAGAGATGAAGACGCGCGAGCTGATAGATCTCCTGGAGAATTTTATCAACTCGATATGGAGATGAGTTTCGCCTCTCAAGAAGACGTGTTTTCGGTTATTGAACCGGTTTTGTATAGCACCTTTAAAAGCTTCTCTCCGGATGGATATAGTATCACTGATTGCCCTTTCCCGAGGATAACGTTTAACGATGCAATGCTCCATTATGGATGTGACAAACCTGATCTCAGAAACCCATTAATCATCGAAGATTTGTCTGAGTTATTCAAAAATTCTGGATTTTCAGCATTTGCGAATGCGGTTAATAATGGCGGAAAAGTGAGAAGTATAAACGTTCCAAATTGCGCAAAAGAATCAAGGAGCTTCTTTGACAAACTAAACGATTGGGCGAAAGAAATTGGCCTCCCCGGGCTTGGTTATATATTGATGACTGCTGAATCGGAATTTAAGGGACCTATTGCAAAATTTTTAAACGAAAGCGAACTTCAAGATATAGCAAAAATTAACAGAATTAAGCCGGAAAGTGTCGTGTTTTTTGTTTGCGATCAAAACGCAACCAAAATAGCAGGGCTCGTTCGAACAAAACTCGCTACTCAATTGGATTTGATTGAAAAAAATGTTTATAAATTTTGTTGGGTAGTTGATTTTCCAATGTTCGAATATGACGAAGATTTGAAACAAATTATTTTTTCGCATAACCCATTTTCAATGCCTCAAGGAGGGCTCACGGCGCTTCAGGAGATGCCACCTCTTGAAATAAAAGCTTATCAATATGACATAGTGTGCAATGGGATTGAGCTTTCAAGTGGAGCAATTAGAAATCATGTTCCTGAAATCATGTATAAGGCATTTGAAATAGCTGGGTATGACCATCAGTTTGTCGATGAGAAGTTCAGAGCTATGATTCGAGCATTTAAATATGGTGCCCCGCCTCATGGAGGCTGTGCGCCTGGAATAGATAGGATCCTGATGCTTTTGGCAAACACCGAAAACATCAGAGAAGTTATTGCCTTTCCATTTAATCAGCAAGCTCAAGACCTCATGACCGGGGCCCCCTTGGAAGTTACTCCTCAACAGCTCAAGGAACTACATATCTCGGTTCTTCCAAAACTTAAGGGGTAGTGTATGAGTTCATATGATTTGAGAGAAAAGCTGTAAATCTGAATAGGGAGTAAACCATACTCCAATGATTTGTGTATTTCTTTCTCTTCATCCTTTCCTTTTAAAGCTTGAACAAGGCGATCGAACACAAACATAAAATGTTCCACGTGGAACATTTTATGTTTGAGTTCGGCCGCCTTGTTCAAGCTTTTGAACGCATACATTGATTTAAAGTAATTTTTACGATTTTATTCAACTCTTCCGTTTTAAGACTTCCCCCTCCAATCAAAACACCATCTACCTCATTTATTGACAATATACTTTTTGCATTTTCAGAATTAACACTTCCACCATATACACTCTTTATTCCAAAATATTCTTTTTTTATAGTTTCAAGCTTGGTTGAAATTTCAAAGGGGGGAGGTGTAACGCCGGTTCCTATTGCTGAGAGTGGTTCATATGCTAATACGACTCTATCTTTGTGATTTTCTAAAAATTCCTTTGTCTCTTTGTTAACCGATTTTTTATAATTTTCGTCAATACAAAAAACCGCGATCATATTGTTTTTTACCACATTTTTAAGTTTTTTCAGAATATGTTGAGGCGTTTCCGCAAGCAATGTGCGTCGCTCGCTATGTCCCACTATGACATATTGACATCCGGCCTCATAAAGCATTTTTGCAGATACCTCCCCTGTATATGGACCAAAATCATCATAGATTGAACAATCTTGCGCCGCAATTTTAAATCGCCGCTTCCTATCATTGGCATATAATATAAACACGTTTGGAAGCGCGATTACAAGATCTGGAGCATCGACAAGTTTTATGAATTCATCCAGAAGTAAGGTGCTTCCGTTCAATTTCCAGTTCCCAATTATCAATTTATTCATCATTTATCTGGTCTAAAATATACTCAAAACACAAAAGATAGTAATACATAGATTCGGAAAAATTCTAGAACAATCGCACCTGCGTTTGGATATGTTTGAAATTTTATGGGACTTTTTATTTTTTGACAAAACAAAAAAAAGACCATAACCTGCTTATAGGTCAGAAGGTAATCTGGTGGTCGCAACAGGACTCGAACCTGTGACAACTACGATGTGAACGTAGTGCTCTACCAACTGAGCTATGCGACCTCTATGCTGGGGGCACCCACGCCTTTGATCCTAACAGAAAAAAATTCAAAATTAAATACATTTCAAGGAGAAAATTATGAACACAGCAGACCAAAAGGATTTAACAGATTTAACTCATATTGACACAAAAAAGTTTATCAATTTTTTAAAAGGAGGGCAGGATCATCATGAAACAATTGATCTTCCAAGCTCTGTTGCAAATTCTATAAAAAGAAAAATTCAAGCTCTTAGTCCGATTAAATCTTTGGCAAAAGTTACTTATACATCAAGTGATAAACTAGATGTTGTAACTGATTCCGAAAACTCAGATGAATCCGGTTGGATAACAGATGAGTTAATAAAGTACGCAGATATTTCAGCAATCTCAAAAATTTCAATACATTTGCATCAATTATTTGCTAAGTCTCGAGTAGCCCACACACTTCTCGAAGATCAAACTGCAAATGTGGAAGATTTCATCCACGACAAGATAACAACTCAGATGGCCGCGTATGAAAATAACGCATTCCTATTTGGAGATGGAATTTCTAAACCAAAAGGAATTCTTAAATATGATATTTCAACGGATGGCCCCAAAAAACAGCAAATAGAAGGAGTTATCGCAGGAGGTGTGGGGGAAATTGATAACTACTTGAAAATAGTAGAGGTTATGGAAAAGTTATCATCAAAATATCTATCTGGGGCATCGTGGATAATGTCTCGCAATGCAGCGTCCCATATAAGAGTAATTAAAGATCAAACAAACGGAAGGTTCTTATGGCAAAATTCAATTGCACATGGCGTTCCAGATGCTCTTCTCGGATATCCTGTGGTTATCTGTGACGATATGCCGAAAGTTTCGACAGATGATGATTCGTGTGTTCCGGTGCTTTTTGCAAATCTTTATGAAGGATATCAAATTGTGGAAAAACCGATCATCAATATCTTAAAAGATCCATTCAATTCAAAACCATTTATAGAGTTTTATGCGACGAAACGTATCGGGGGAGATGTTGTTAATTTTGACGCGATTAAGGCAATGGTCTTAAAAAAAGAAGAGTAAAAAAAGAAAAAATGAATGAAATAGTTAAGAAATTTTTGGATTTATACCGTGATGACAAATTTCAATAACTTCACTAATTTCTTGAATTGGCCGGCCCCGGGGTGGGCGGTTGGTGTGGTTGGTGTGTGGTGGGGGGGGGTGTGGATCTGTATCTTGAGTT
>JAIRYO010000062.1 GCA_031267725.1 Holosporales bacterium
TCTCAATCCGATTGAACAATTCTGGAGTTGGCTTAAGAGAAAACTGAGAGAGATTTTGCACAATTATGCTTCTTTAGACGAAGCCATCCAAGCCTCCTTTCAACTAATTTGAGTATATAAAAATCATTGAGTATGGTTTACTGCCTATTCAGGCTGAGCTGCCGGAGTCGTGTTATGTTTGAGGCTGGCCAGATAGTTCAAGCTGTTAAAAGGATTATTCCACGTGAAACATTTATGTTTGTCTCAAACTATATGAACGTATACAAGTAAAATTCATAGATTGAACAAATTATTATATTTTGATATCATCTGACACAGGATGTTAGGCCTTTGTAGGGCGGTTGTGCCATTAGTGGAAATTGAAAAAGGTCTACAGCATTGGATGAAATCTATTCTATCCGCAACATCATCTCAGGAGCTCGTAAACTTAAAGATTGGTCTGATCGGGAAATCTGGCGTGATTACAACCGCTTTTAAGATGCTGAAGACTGTTAGTGCTGATGAAAAAAAAAACTTAGGAGAGAAGCTAAATAAAATTAAAAATAAGGTAGAAGAGGCTATTGCCGAACAATTAGGAAAACTTAATAATTGTTGTACATTAGAAAAGCTAGAAAATGAGACTTTGGACATAACTTTACCGATTGGTATGAATACGTTTGGAGGAGCTCATATAATATCTCAGTCTATCAAAAAAATCAGAAATCACTATTTATCCCGGGGGTTTCTTGTCCTTGATGGCCCAGAGATTGAAACAGATTTTTTCAACTTTGATGCACTAAATATGCCAAGTCATCACCCTGCTAGGCAGAGTCATGATACATTCTATCTGAAAGGATTTAAAGAAACTCTTCTCAGAACTCACACTTCGTGCAGCCAAATAAGGACAATGAAGGAAAAGGGGATACCAATTAGAATGATTTCAATTGGAAAAACATATCGAAATGACCAGCTTGATGCGACACATTCACCTATGTTTCACCAAGTGGAGTGTCTCGTTGCAGATAGGGCTCCGATAACAATCGGCCACTTAAAAAACGAACTAAGAAAATTTATATCATTTTTCTTTGGGGTTGAAAGTATTGCAATAAGGTTTAGACCCAGCTTTTTCCCATTTGTAGAACCCGGAGTCGAGGTTGATTGTCGCTATACAAAAAAAGATGGAAAGTTGATTGTAACAGAAAAGGGGGATAAATGGATTGAATTAGGGGGGGCTGGTATGGTTCATCCAAATGTATTTAAATATTCTGGAATAACAGGGCAGGCTTATGGATTCGCTTTTGGTCTTGGCATTGACAGGTTCGTCATGTTAAAAAATGGAATAACTGACATTCGTAATCTGTTTGATACTGATCAGCGTTGGCTAAGGCATTATGGAACCTAGCACAAAACGATGTTTTATTGATGTTAAGAAAGACCTCACTCGAAATTAAGAGAAGAGCGCATCATAATATCACTGACTGATTCGTCCTACTGATTGCATAAGAATTCTTCATAGATCGATTTCAACGTAGACGTTACGGTCTCCTTTATGAGGTCGTCCATCGTGTAGATTCCATTGCTTCGTCCTATGATCCATTTTACCGCTCGGATTGCTCCCTTTGCAAACACCTCTTTAGAATGAGCTTCATGTCTTATTTTGATACTCTCTAATTCATTCATAAAACTTATTTCATGAGTGCCAACAACGTTACTGCAGCGTTGAACGGAAAAACCGATTTCTCCAGACTTCCTCTGTTCTATAATGCCATACCTAATAAAATTAGCAATATCCATAAACTCGCGATTTCTGGCTTTTGCGATCGTCTTTCCTAACATTAATGCCGTTCCAGATGGTGCATCTTTTTTCAACCTGTGGTGAATTTCCAAAATTTCCACATCATGATTTTCTCCGAGCAACTTTGCCATCACATACACAACAATATTCAGCATTGAAACCAAGGAACTCATGTTGGAGGTAAAGAATATTGGGGCACTCTTCGAGCATTCTTCGATAAGATCCAGATGCGCTTGGGAAAGGCCTGTAGTCCCTATAACAATAGGAATGCCTAACTGATTATCTCTAACATATCTCAGCATCGAATCCGTTGCCATCGGGCAGGAAAAATCCACCACACCATCAGTGTTTTTGAAAAGACTTTCTATTCTATCCCGACTTGAAACCTTATTTTCAACAACTACCCCATCTTGGAGAGCCGCTTTCGTGACCAATCCTCCCATTGCTCCAGTCGCTCCCAATATCGATATTTTCACAGATTTATGTCTGGTTAAAATGGAATATCATCATCGATTGGAATATCAGAAGGTGGTTCATCATGCCTTCCCTCGAGGTCTGGATCTGACTTTTTGGGATCTAGTATAACCAATTCTCCCCTGAACTTTCCAAGAATAACTTCTGTTGTATATTTTTCAACTCCACTTTTATCCGTCCATTTTCTAGTTTGTAATTGGCCTTCAACATATAGCTTTGTGCCTTTTCTGACATACTTTTCAATAATCTCCGCCAACCTATCATTAAAAACAGCAACCCTATGCCATTCTGTTTTATCTTTTCTTTCGCCAGTTGTCTTGTCTTTCCAGGAGTCGCTTGTTGCAAATGTGAAAGATGCAACCCTCGAACCATCTGACATAAAATTAACTTCTGGATCTTTCCCTACGTTTCCAATCAGAGATACCTTATTCAACGAACCCGCCATGTCAATTCTCGTGTAAATGTATAAAACATACCGTTTAGATTATACAATTTACAATCGCTTTATGGAACATTTTATTGTCTGCGTGTATACGTTCATATAGTTTGAGAGAAGATGGAGGCCTCTTGAACTCTGGTAATAACTCCATAGGAGTAAGCTCTTTAGAGTCTACATATACGCGCTTGTAATTACCGAAGGTATAAAAGGTGCTTAAATGGTTTTTAATATATTTCTCATAACTTCTTGGGCACTTTTGATACTGAATTTTTTAGAGGCTGTTTTTCTTCCGTTCTGGCGAATCTTAGTGAATCTTTGCGAATGCTCGATTATTTCAAAAAGTTTTTCAGCCATCAACTTAGGATTTTTTACTTCTGTCAATATTCCATCAACTCCATCTGTTATTATAAATTCAGGCCCTTTACACTTCGTTGAAAGGATCAGACATCCGGCCGCCATTGCCTCTATCGCTATCATAGAAAAACTTTCGCTTCTCGACGGAATAACGACTATATCACTGCTTTGAAACTTTTTTTGTATATCCAGCGTCCAACTGTTTATGTTTAATTTCGTTACCTTTTGAAGATATTTTTTTAATTTTAAGATAAAAAGCATTCTCCCACTTCCATATATATCAACTTTAAATTCCTTGCAATTTAACTGATTTTGCAAAATGTCTATTGCGTCAATTAGGTCTAAAAATCCCTTTTTATTTCTGAAAAACCCGAATGCAGAGATTTGAATTTGCTTATTCCAGGTTATTTCATGTTCAGATACCGGAAAAGTAGTAAAATTTTTTAAAAGAAATACATTTTTAAATCCTTTTCTTTTGAGATGTTCAAAAACAGGAAGCGAAACTGCAATAAGATAATCCGCTTCTTTTAACTTTGTATTTTGAAATCCATGAACTATCAACGCTATTTTGGATGTTTTTGAGATTTTTCTCCATATATGACAGTCTATCGGTTTATGAAGCCAAATCAAATCATGAGATTCGCAAAGCTTTTTCATCTTCAAATAATCTTTTTGAAATTTTATTGGAAACCTTCTAAAATATCCCAACTCTTTAAGTTTTTCCTTGGAGGTTACGCTTAACCAAGATTTGACGGCCGCCCCTCTTCTTATAACCGGAGTTACATCAGCACCAATTCTTTCGAATAATCTTTGGTGAGAGAGGAAAACCGTTCGTGTCCCGCCAAGTCCTTTTCCGGAACAAACATGTAAAATCTTCAATATGAAACCTTTGGAAAGAATAAAACAGCACCGTACTAAGCTTGGGGAGGATTACAAGAGGCACATAAAGTAACTCTCGTGCGCACGATGCCGGAAGCTCTGTCGAACTTCGACGCAGATACTAACATACATTTTCATTTTATTAAACAACTTTTTTAAGTATTGTCTGCGTTCATATGATGTGAGACAAAAGATGCAGAGTTACTTTTCATCTATTATAATGCCCATGACTCCCGCCTGGCTCAACCTGAATAGGGAGCAACCTACGCCCTAATGATTTTTGTATTTCTTTTTATAACCCTTTAAGCATGATATATAGCAATCTCTGAATATTACTTAGAGGGGTTGGCAATATGTATACAAAAGGGGAGGAGAGTGCTTATATATATCCTTTTTAAAGCATTATAAAAGAAATATAAAAATCATATGAACGTATACATATAAAACATAAATGCTCCATGTGGAACATTTATGTTTTATGCTAACGTTTTACCGATTCTACTATACCTTTCCTACATTACCCCGACTAGTTATCTGTTTCATTGCTAATGTCCCCTTTTCGTTCATTACTCTTTTTATTTCTTCTGCCTCTCGAGCAAGAGTATTTATTTCAACTTCACTCTCCCTTTCCCTTTCGAGTAGAGCTTTTATCCCTTCGATGGTTTTTCCGGTTATAACATCAATGCTTTCGATACTGTTATTGTATAATTGTTCCATTTGTTGCATAATTCGTTCTAGTTCCTCCGGTTCTTTCTTAGTAGACAGCTGGATCGTCTGCACCTTAGAAGAAAAATTCTTTTCTATTTTACAAATTTCTCTAAGGGCTGCATCTTTCAGATAACTAGCAAAAATCCTTATCCAAATTATCTCAATACACATTTTTATACCCGTTTCTATAACAGTACATTTACCAAGGGCTCTGAAATCCGCGCGAACTGATGCAGCTTCTGAAGAGGTATTCACGTGGTTTTCTACTTCGCGAAGCAAGGAGATTTTAGTTTTTTTTAGAGAGTCTGCAGATTCGCCTACTGCGTCAAAAAATGACCTTGTTGCACCTCCCCCGTCTAGGAATAGATTTTGAGAATTCGTTATAAAGGTAATTTCCTTAGAAGCATTAAAGATTCCCTTCTCATAAAAAAAGAATTCGCTTATTGTTTCCCTTGTGCAATTTTTTAATTGAATTTCGCGGTCTATATTTTCCGGGGCATGCGTTTCTTCAAAAAGAAGCTTACACAATTCGCTGAACTTTTGCCAACATTGCTCTCTTTTTTCTCTGAAGTCTTCTAGAGTTTTTGATAACTCCCTCAACTCCTCAGTTTTTGATAACTCCAGCAACTTTTCTTGTTTGTGCAATTTTTTATGTTGGGTCATTTTCCCCTTGTTAGAAGTCGTCTTACGCATTTCCTTTTGATAGAAGGGCAGACCAGCAAGAGAACGATGGCTGTTAAATTTCTCCTTATGTGTTCTATTTGATCCGTATACAGAAGGGAAAACGACTATCAAACATACAGCTGATAAAATGAAATTTCGAAACTTTGACATATAAATCCTCAAATCATAATCTTATTGTTCCGCATGATATATAAAATTATTGATAATTATCAAGAATAAAATTATCTTTTTTTATATAAAAATATTTTTTTCTTACTTTAAAATTGAAAATTTTAGAATTAAATAATTCACATTACCTTTCTTCATGTTATGACTACGTAATTCCTTACCTTATTTATTAAATGTATTTTTATTTTGCCAACTTGAGCATGCTATGATATACTCCTGGCAGATAGATGGTTAGAGTGCTAAAATTTAGAAAGGCATAAGGATAAGGAGAACAAATTATGGCAAAAATCATAGGGATAGATCTCGGAACGACAAACTCTTGCGTTGCGATTATGGATGGTCAAACGGGGAAAGTTATTGAAAATCTTGAAGGGGCAAGAACCACTCCTTCTATGGTAGCTTTTTTGGAAAATGGAGAAAGATTAGTTGGGCAACCGGCAAAAAGACAGGCGGTAACTAATTATGAAAATACCATTTCCGCTGTTAAAAGGTTGATTGGCCGCAAATTTAACGATCCGCTAACGCAAAAAGACAAAGAGGTTGTCCCGTATAATATAGTGAACTCTTCAGGTGGGGATGCGTGGATTAAGGTAAGGGGAACTGACTATAGTCCAAGTCAAGTTAGTGCCTTTATTTTGATAAAAATGAAGGAAATTGCAGAAGCTCATCTTGGTGAAAAAGTGACACAAGCAGTTATTACTGTTCCCGCCTATTTCAACGATTCACAAAGGCAGGCTACAAAAGATGCTGGAAAAATCGCTGGCCTAGAGGTTTTGAGAATTATAAATGAGCCAACTGCTGCTGCGTTAGCTTATGGATTGGATAAAAAGAATAGTGGCTCTGTCGCAGTTTATGATCTTGGAGGAGGAACTTTTGATGTCTCCATTCTTGAAATTGGTGATGGAGTTTTTGAAGTTAAGTCTACGAACGGCGATACCTTTCTTGGTGGAGAGGATTTTGATATAAGGATTATAGATTATATCACTTCAGAGTTTCAAAAAGAGAATGGAATAGATCTTAAAAAGGATAATATGGCGTTGCAGAGACTGAAAGAAGCCGCAGAAAAAGCAAAAATAGAGTTGTCTTCTTCGATGCAAACTGATATTAATCTTCCTTTCATAACCGCAGATGCTTCAGGGCCAAAACATTTAAATATCAAGTTGACGAGGGCGAAATTTGAAGCGCTTGTCGATGATTTGATTGAAAGGACAATTACTCCGTGTAGAACGGCTTTAAAAGATGCAGGGCTTTCCGCTAGCGATATACAAGACGTGATCCTGGTTGGGGGGATGAGTCGCATGCCTAAAGTTATTGAAAAAGTTAAAGAGTTTTTTGGAAAAGAACCAAATAGGAGCGTTAATCCAGATGAAGTTGTTGCAGTTGGAGCAGCTATTCAAGGTGGAGTACTTCAAGGAGATGTTAAGGATGTATTACTCCTGGATGTTACTCCGCTCTCTCTTGGGATTGAAACACTTGGGGGAATTTTTACAAGACTTATCGAAAAGAACACAACAATTCCAACAAAGAAAAGTCAAATTTTTTCAACGGCAGAAGACAATCAGACTGCCGTTACGATTAGGGTATTTCAAGGGGAAAGGGAAATTGCTGTTCAAAATAAATTGCTTGGTCAATTTGATTTGCTCGGATTACCCCCTGCACGGCGAGGAATACCACAAATTGAGGTTACCTTCGATATTGATGCGAACGGTATAGTTAGCGTTTCTGCAAAAGATAAAGCAACAGGGAAGGAACAGCAAATAAGAATCCAAGCGTCAGGCGGCTTGTCCGAGGAAGAAATTCAACAAATGCTAAAAGATGCCGAAACAAATGCTGCCGATGATGCGAAACGTAAAGAATTGATTGAAGTTAAAAATCATGCAGAATCCTTGATTAATTCAACTGAAAAAGGATTGGCTGATTATGGAGATAAAGTTTCTCCAGAAGAAAAGTCAAAAATTGAATCTGATTTGGGCACTTTGAAAGAGAGTGTGAAAGGAGAGGATAAGGATGATATACAATCTAAATCTCAAACTTTAATTCAATCTTCAATGAAAATTGGAGAGATGATGTATAAAGACGCGCAAGCATCTCAATCGCCACAAGATACCGATGGAACTGAGCAACTTAATCAAGAAGATGATGGAAATGTTGTTGATGGTGAGTATAAGGATCTAAATGGATAAGAGTCCTCACTAAAGAAGAGGAACTTTGATACTGAAGTACACTACTTTTCTTTTTTTAGAAGGTTAAAAACGACGTTAAGATCTTCTTTAACGTCAACGGATGCTGCGTCTCCCGTTACCGGAACTACCCAAACCTTCATTTCATTTTGGATTGCCCGAAGCTGTTCTAGTTTTTCGGCTTTTTCCAAAAATGATTGCGAAAAACCGATAAACTTCTTTAGAGAAGCGTAGCGATAAGCATAGATTCCAATGTGAGAATATCCCCATGTTGCTTCATGAGGAATTATGGTTCTCGAGAAATAAATAGCTCTTCCCGGTTTGTTTTTTTCCATATTATTGAAGATTGGCTTAACAAACTTTTCATCTCGTAACTCTTCTATATTTTTTTTAAAAACAGCAGGAGTTGTCATATCTATCGAATTATCTTTTTCCAAAACTTCTAAAATATCAATCAAAAACGATCTATCAAAAATCGGCATGTCACCTTGGAGATTGATGATATATTCGGGTTTGTTCGGCAAAGTTTCCGCGGCGGCAAAAACTCGATCGGATCCAGATTGTAAGTTGGGATTCGTAACGATAGCTTTTCCTCCGTGTTCTTCGACAATGTTTTTAACTTCCTCACAACAGCACGCGACATAGCAGTCGCAAAGCCCAATTTCTCTCGCGCGTTCCAGAATATGAACCACCATAGGTTTTCCATCGATCTGGGTCAATATCTTGTTAGGAAATCTAGTCGAATTTAATCGAGCCGGGATAAAAATAGCAGCTGAATTATTCTTCATTTTATGCAAGACTACAATTTATCTTCTATATTATCGAATAAATTAACAGAAATACGATGAAAAATAAAGCTTTCTTTGCAGGTTTTTCGCTGCTCGAAGTTTCAATTTCGCTTGTAATACTCGGAATAATATCAACTATCGGAATAAGCCAATTGAATCTTATGAATAAAATATATACAGCTCAAAAAACTCAATCCAATATCGATTTTGTTGTCAAATCTATTGCCGCATATTGCATTGCTCACGATTTTAAACTTCCATTTCCAGCAGAGTTTTCTAATAACACTGGCTTGCAAAGTGATCTGATGAAAGACTCTTTTGGGATGGTTCCATTTAAATCTCTTGGAATCATGGAAAAATTTGCAAGAAATGGAAAAGGGCAGTGGCTATCATACAAAATGAATCCATTTTTCGGTAAGCCATCCGCCCCCTCAGGGTATAAGACCCTCGGAGTATTGGATTTTTCAAGCGAGATTCCAGGAGATAAGATCGCATTCATAATAAAATCACAAAACGATAAAGAGGAATGTGAAATGCTTGTATGGTATAGTGAAAAAAATTTCATTTCCAACTTTATCGGAGGCGGGGTGAATATGGGTTTGATAAACACAACTCCAGTAACCACACCAAGCGTGATTACCGGAATATTCTAGTTGAAACTAATCGGTGGATGAACAAGAAAAAAGCCCTCTAAAAAGGCATCCGCAGCATCCATCTGCTTCATTTTCTGCATCATTAATGATGTAGGAAATCTTGAGAGGAATGTCCATGCCAGCTTTTCCAAACAAGAGATCACTCCCTTTCCTTCCATATGCAAAATTCTCTGGAATGACATTGTTGGAAAGAATGCTTTGATGGATTAATCCAGCTTTTTTATAAAATAAAGCAACGAGCTCACTGCAAAAAATATTCTCGGTTCTTTCTTCTCGGTTCAAAGCTTTCGCCGATTTTATCAGTTCCAAAAAATTAGATTCATAGGATCTTCCGAGGTATTCCATCAGGAAGTCCATAGTTTGCTCAGTTGAAATTGGCTCATTTAAAGGCCTAATGAAAACGTTTCCACTGTATGAATCCACACTTTTTGATAAATCAGAAATATGGACATGCGGAAATATTCCCTTTAATACCTCTTTTGCAGAACCGGATGATTCAAGAGAAAAGCACGCTTTTACATCTGGGCACCTTACCGCACTTATAACCTCTCTATGATTCTCCATAAGTTCTTTGACAATTGCCTCTCCGGCTTTTCTAGATAAAGTATCTGCGAAAAGGCCATGCAAACGGCCATCAGGCATTAAAGCCAAAGTTTTCTCAAATATCCTTTTTGGATTTTCGTTAATAACAAACCCTGAATGAGTTAATCCCAGCGGATTGGGGGTGTCATTAAACGCTGAAGCTTTTCTTATGGTTTTGCCAATAATTCCACTAGCTGCAAAATTCAGGGCACTTCCATTCGGAATATCAACAGATCTTACTGTTTTCAAATTTGTCCTATTTTCAATATCTGGAAAATTCATATAACTAGAATTTTCGAAATGAACCGTATCTCCGTAAGATAAATATTTACAAGCAATGGCGTAGTCTTTCGCCTCATCAATAAGACTTGCCCCAAGCATTGAGGTCGCTCCTACATTTCCAATTGCCAAAAACATCATTGTCTGCAAAATGCATTTTTTCATATTAATCATGATCGCACCTCCCATAAAATTTTTAACAAGACGTAAATTAAATAGTAACAATTAATAATTAACAAATAGTTAATTCTGTGTATAACACTATCTGTACTAAGTATTAATACATTGCTTTAAATAATTAGATTTCGCAATACTACACAATCTATCATTGAAATTTTCTCTCAAACTAAATGAACGTATACATTATTTTAAATTTTTTGGTTTATATGATAGAATGCTTCTGAACTTTATTTCTCTTCGTTGCCCTATGTCAAATATTGAAGAAATTGAAAAAAACGATTCAAATGATGATATCGAGGAGTTGGGACTTGATGCTTTGAATGAAAGAATTGCCGATTTGGAAGATAAGTTGCTTAGAGCTGCTGCAGAACTACAAAACATACAAAAGCGGGCAGAAAAGGAAAAACTCGAAACGACAAAGTACAGCCTTTCAGAATTTGCTAAGGACGTTTTAGTAATACGCGACAATCTTCAGTTGGCCCTCAATAACTGCAACGAAAATACGGAAGTTATAATTGAAGGGGTAAGGTTAACCATGGCCGAATTGGACAAAATTCTTGAACGTCACGGAATGAAAATAATAAACTCTATTGGAGAACGGTTTGACCCAAATTTTCATCAAGCCATTCTGGAGGTTGAGGATAAAGATAAAGAGCCCGGAACAATTGTTCAGGTGATGCAGGAAGGATTTATAATTTATGACAGATTACTGAGACCTGCTTTGGTTAGCGTCTCGAAAAAATGAATCTGAAGCTGAAGCTGCATAATACACTTTCAGGAAAATCAGAAATCTTTCAGCCAATTGACGAAAATAACGTTAAGATGTATGTCTGTGGCCCAACGGTATATGATAGGCCTCATATCGGAAATGCGAGGTCAGTCGTTGTTTTCGACGTTCTTTATAGAATTTTAAAGTTTCTATATAAGGACGTCACGTACGTTAGAAATATAACCGATATCGATGATAAGATATACAAAGCTGCACTTGAAAAGAATATTGAAGTTTTAGATTTAACAGATAAAACCATAAAAATGCATCATGATGATATGGAAGAAATGAATGTTTTGCCGGTTGCTATTTCTCCTAGAGCAACTGAGCATATTAAAGATATAGTCAATTTTGTTGAGCAATTGATAAAAAGTGGAAATGCGTATGTTACGAAAGGACACGTTTATTTTGATGTTTCCTCATTCAAAAATTATGGGCATCTTTCCAAGAAAAACACAGACGATTTGATATCAGGCGCCAGAATCGAAATTTCTGAGTTAAAAAAAAATCCATTGGATTTTGTGTTATGGAAACCAATCGATGAAAATTTTAACTTAGGATGGGATAGTCCATGGGGCCTTGGCCGTCCTGGTTGGCACATAGAATGCTCCGCTATGTCGCAAAAATATTTAGGAGATTTATTTGATATCCATGGAGGAGGAATTGATCTGGTGTTTCCCCATCATGAAAACGAGATAGCTCAATCATGCTCCTTTAGCCATCAAGAAAAGTTAGCAAATTATTGGATCCATAACGGGCATTTGACCATCAATGGAACTAAAATGTCAAAATCTGCAAAGAATTTCTTCACGGTAAACGAGCTGCTTAAAAAATATGATGGAGAAGTTATAAGATTTATGTTTTTGATGACTCATTATTCCGCGCCGATTAATTTTAGTTTCGATACATTGGATCAAGCAAAAAATATTTTAAATCGCTGGTATAATGCCCTTTTAAACACAGAACCGGAAGAAACAGACGAGATCTGTCAGGATGCTTTTGACGCTCTTCTCGACAACATGAACACTTCCAAGGCTATATCAATTTTGAGCTTAAAAGTCGGCGAAATAAACAAATTGGGCAATCGAGAACTTGCCGGAAAATTTGCAAATACCTGCCGAGTTTTACTAGGGCTAATGCATCGATCCCCGAGTTCATGGTTTTGCGGTGAAATTTCAAATCAAAAAGCATGGGTTGAATCTCGAATAGAAGCCAGATCAATTGCAAAAAAAACAAAAAACTATGATAAAGCGGATTCAATTCGGGCAGAGTTGCTATCTCACGGAATTGTTCTTGAAGATCATGAAAATGGCACAAAATGGAAACTTCAAAATTGAAATCTCTTGGATAAGACGCTGTGTTTTTATATATCTTAAGCTAACTAGAAACCTTAAAAGGATTTTGTAAAAATGGCCCTCCCCCCTTATCATAAAAAGCTGCTCTTGTTTGTTATCACTTTTCTATACACAGGCTTGCTCTCGAAAAAAATTCCTGGAACGGTTGGATCTTTTGGGGCAATGTTGTTCCTATTCTTCCTCCCCCCATCTTTAGAATTAGTATTTGGAATGGCTATATTTTTTTTCTTTTTGGGAACATTTTGTTGCAACCTATACATAACCAAATATAGATATGAATCGAGCAGAGATCCACGATATATCGTTATAGATGAAGTCTGTGGAGTGTTTCTTGGAGCAGGCATTATCTATGGATTTAACATGAACTCCGCTTGGGCAATTTTTATTAATTTTTTGCTTTTCCGAGTGATAGATATTTCAAAGCCTTTCCCGATAAAATTTATTGAAAAATCTATGAAAAATAGAGATAGAACCGTTGGATTAGGAATAATGCTTGATGATGTATTAGCTGCTATTTTTGCCGCATTTCTTCAGTTGGCTTTATACTTTATTATTGTCCAAGTTCAAACAGGTGTGAGATAGGGTAGTGGTAATTGAGGAATCTAATACATTGGCAACTTGTGACAATTATCAATATGCTCCATTTAGATGGAAAGCTCTCTAGAATCAAGTGTTAAAATAATCATTGAATAACTCTGACTCCTGCATGGTACACCCTGAATAGGGGGGAAGCCATACTCCAATGATTTGTGTATTTCTTTCTCTTCACCCTTTCATATTAACCCTTGAATCATCCGGCTGGACTCAAACATAAAATGTTCCACGTGGAACAATTGTTTAAAAGCTTGAGAAGCACTCGGCCAGCCTCAAACCCGCCTGGCCCAACCTGAATAGACCGTAAACCATCCCCCAATGATTTGTGTATTTCTTTTTATAATGCTTTAAGCATGATATATAGCAATCTCTGAATATTACTTAGAGGGATTGATAATCTATTATGAAAAGGTGAAGAGCATGGTTTACAGGCTATTCGGGTTGGGCCAGGCGGGTTTGAGGCTGGCCGAGTGCTTCTCAAGCTGTTAAACAATTGTTCCACGTGGAACAGTTTGCTTAAAAAAAGTTTTCCAAAATTAACGGAATATTAAACTTTTTGTGATATGCTAAGCTTGTGCTTGCAAAACGAGAGAACAACTCAGGTGTTGCGGCCGAACCCGACCGGAGGTCCCCCAGTGGTGGGTGGGGGCTAGGGATGGAATATATAGGGTATCACAAAAAGCTTAATAAAACGTTAATTCAAAGGAGTTTTTTAAAGGTGTATAAGCATAGTTTAATTATAGAAAGCCTGCATAGATTCTGCTTGATTTTTAAAGGGAGTTTTTCAGGTTCGCCAAACATAAATGTTCCACGTGGAACATTCGTTTAAAAGGTTGAACCATCCGAGCGGCGTAAAACATAACATGAATCCTGCATAACCCAGTCTGAATAGGTAGTAAACCATGCTTAAATGATTTTTGTATTTTTTTATAATGCTTTAGACAGGATATATAAAGCAATCTCTTCACCCTTTACATATATTACCAACCCCTCTAAGTAATATTCAGAGATTGCTATATATCATGCTTAAAGCCTCGTAAAAAAATATAAAAATCATTTAAGCATGGTTTACGGTCTATTCAGGTTAGGCCAGGCAGGAGTTATGGCTATTAATGGATTAGAGGTAACTTCGTGTCCCGGCCGGCCGCAAACGTAAAATGTTCCACGTGGAACAATACATATCCTGTCTAAAGCATTATAAAAAAATACAAAAATCATTTAAGCATGGTTTACGGTCTATCCAGGTTGGGTCATGCAGGAGTTATGGCGAAAATTAATTTCGAGTCTTTTATCTTAAACTATGTGAACGTATACATTTTCCATAACTTTATTTGATTTTTTATACTTTCAATAATACAATGGATCAGGTCGACAGTATTCTGAGTTCTAATTTTGCTATGAGCAGAATAAAATTGTTGAGTGATGAGCTGATAAATCAAATAGCAGCGGGCGAGATCGTTGAGAGACCGGCCTCAGCCCTCAAGGAAGTTGTAGAAAATGCAATAGATGCCGAGGCTTCAATTATAGATGTTTTTGTTCAAGACGGTGGCAAATCAAAAATGGTCGTTCAAGACGATGGTTTGGGCCTTTCTAAAGATGATCTTTCAATGGCAATTCAACGTCATGCAACATCTAAACTATCAAATTCGAATTTATTTGATATAAGAAGCTATGGGTTTCGCGGAGAGGCAATTCCATCGATTGCGGCTATTAGTGATTTCTCAATAGAATCTAACGGATTTGGACTATCCGTAAACTTTTCCGAAAAATCTGAAATAGTTCCTTCGCAAATTGAAAATGGAACACGGGTTACAATACGAGATCTTTTCGCTAGAATTCCAGCCAGGTTAAAATTTTTGAAATCTGAAAATACAGAGTTAACAAATTGCTTAACTGTTATGGAAAATTTTGCTTTAACAAAGCCTGATGTTAATTTTTCGTTAAGGAATGAAGAAAAGAATATGTTGCTGTTTCAGAACAATTCTATGGATTCTAGAATATCGACTATACTTGGTGATAGCATTTTCAAACAGTCGGTATTTTTCGATGAAAAAGACGATTCAATTCGAGTTTTTGGATATCTTTTTCACCCAATGGACAGCTCGTATTCTCAGCAACATCAGAGAATTTTCGTAAACAATCGATTCGTTAAAGATAAAACAATTTCTTCATCTATTAGAAATGCATATAAGGATTTGATTCCGGCCGGAAGATTTGCCATTGTCGTTATTTTTATTGAAATTGATCCATTTCACATAGATATCAATGTTTCCCCTACAAAATCAGAAATCCGTTTTAGAGACGTTGCTTCTGTTCGAAAATTTTTGACGAACGCTATTAGGAAAAATGTTTCAAAGTTCGATAGGGTTATTATGGATTTTAAGATTCCTCGCATTTCGAACTTTGATGACCGAATCAATGAAAAGAAAGTCGCTATTCCGCAAGGGGTGTCAGGCCATGATAACGAATTACGAAATTCCCCCTCAGAAGATGATTCGATGTCTTTAAAAAAAGACTTTGAAGAAAAAGTATGTGAAGCTCTAATTTCTAGCGATCTATCTGTAATTGAATTCTCAAAAAGTAACCATTTTTTTGGAGAGCCGATTGCTCAAATTTTCGATTCTTATATCCTAACTAGGACGGAGGATGGAATAATGATAATTGATCAGCATGCAGTTCATGAAAAAATAACTCAAGAAAAGATGATTAGGAATTTGAAGTCTGATAATAAACAATTTTTACTGAGTCCTGAAATCATAGAATTAACAAATATCGAGATAAACGTTACCAAAGCTATCTTGCTTCCTTTAGAAGAGTGTGGTTTTTCAGTCGACCTTATTCAAAGCTCTTTAATAATCTCGGCAATACCGTCAATTTTAAATATTGAAGAGTCAATTGATTTTATTAAGAACGTTATTTCGGAAAACGACTTCACTGAAAATTTAAAAACCATAGACTTTATAAAACATAAAATAGCGGATAAGGCATGTCACAATAGCATAAGATTCGGGCGAAAACTTTCACATGACGAAATGATTTCTCTTATTGAGCAAATGGAGGAAACTACGACGATTCACCAGTGCAACCATCATAGACCTAGCTTTGTTGAGCTATCCAAGAATCAGCTCGAGAAAATGTTTAGGAGGTAAGTTTATTATTCGACAGTACGAGATTTTGATTGAGATGTACTTACAACAAACTAATCTTGTTTTGATATTTTAGTGATTCCAAGCTACAATGAGTTCCCGTGGAGAGATGGCCGAGCGGCTGAAGGCGCTCGCCTGGAAAGCGAGTATACGAATAAAATTCGTATCGAGGGTTCGAATCCCTCTCTCTCCGCCAAAGCAGTTTTTGCTTGAAAACACAGGGGCTTCCTTCCCCCTTTTGCCCCCTTACATCCCTCGCCTTTCCCT
>JAIRYO010000042.1 GCA_031267725.1 Holosporales bacterium
CCAGTTTTAGTTTTAGTCCTTGTAGACTGGATACCAGCACTAACTCCAACATAAAAACCACCATCTGAACAAGCGCCATCTGCAAAAGACAACGAAGGAAACAACAAAGATAGCACCGGTACCACCAGTAGCACCTTATTCATACTTTTAATATTCATAAAATCAACTCCACAAAGGCCTGTTTCACGCATGGCTTCATTGTCGCACAACAAAATCCATATTTCATCAAAAACTCTCTAATTTGGCATAATATTTTTATTATGTTGCAAAATTACAACATAGTAGTTTTTTTTGATGCCCTCAAGAAGTGGAATTACTTTTCGCCTAATAACTCTGAATCCAGCGTGGTCCGGCCTGAATAGACCGTAAACCATAAGCGTGATTATAGCACGTTGATGCACGTTTACGACCTGTTTAGGATGTGTCCTACTGGATTCATGGCTATTAATAGATGAAGTTAACTTCACCTTTTTTCTCTCAAACTATATGAGCGTACACAATCGCTTTATTCTCGCTTTCATAGATAGGCTTTGGTACAATCGTTCCTGCACATTGATAATTCCCCAATCTTCAGATTTATGATCATTGTTAGAAATCTAATTAAGAAATTTGGAAACCGGCTAATTATCAATAACTTCTCGTTTCAATTCCCGAAGGATAAGAAAATAGCTATCATTGGGGCAAATGGAGCCGGTAAAACCACTTTTCTGGATATTATTTGTGGTTTTGAAGAACGCGATGACGGAGACATCGTTGTTCCAAGAGAGTGTATCGTAGGGTACCTTCCCCAAATTCCCTGTGAACATCCAAAAGATACGATCCTAGACGAATGTATCTCCGGCAATATACAACTATGCGAACTGCAAAATAAGCTGAACGAATCGCTTCTCAATATAGCAGATGATTATGACACATACGAAAAGATCGAGCGAGAATGCAGTGATAAGGGGCTATATGCCCTTGAAGCTGACGCAAAGGGAATTCTCGTTGGGCTTGGTTTCGAAAATTCGCAGTTTAGAGATGATCCGAGGAATCTATCTGGTGGCTGGAGAATGAGATTAGAACTCGCCAAAATGCTGATTAACAATCCGAATTTTATCATCCTTGATGAGCCCACAAACCATCTAGATCTACCGAGTATCACGTGGCTTGAGCAGTATCTTAAAACGTTCAAGGGGACACTTTTGTTCGTGTCGCATGATAGGGATTTTATCAACAATCTTGCAGATATGGTGATGCATCTATCAAATGCCAATATGAACGTGTATCACGGTGATTTTGAATCATTCCTTGAGCAAAAAGATGAAGCTACCAAATCTATCATTAAAGAGAAAGAGACGTTAAAAAAGAAACAGAACCAGCTACAGGCATTTGTCGATAGGTTTAAAGCAAAAGCTAGTAAAGCGAAGCAGGCGCAAAGCAAAATCCGTACACTTGAGAAGTTGAAACAATTGGAGGATAGGCTCGTAGTTGATGACGATAGTAGAAAAGTCAAATTCAGAATGGTAGTTGAAACGCAAAGCGGGAAGATCGTAGCAGAGCTTGAAAATTGCGCAATAGGTTATTCTGATGAGGCTCCCCTTCTTGAAGGTTTAGATTTGAGAATTACCAGAGGCAACAAGATAGCGGTCATCGGGACGAATGGTATAGGTAAGTCTACTCTGCTTAAAAGCATAGTTGGTGAGATTCCGTTTACGGGGGGAAACTTCACGATTGGGACTAATGTGACGATGGGATACTATGAACAGGAGCAACTCAATATCCTGGATCTCAAAATGAATGCGGTGGACAATGTCATGAAATTGGCGTCAGGGGTTACGCATCAACAGGCAATGACCATATTAGGATGCCTGCTAATTGCTAAGGATAACGCCAAGAAATTAGTAGGAGTAATGTCGGGAGGGGAAAAGAGTAAAGTAGCAATGGCTGCACTTCTGGCACGCAAAAGCAATTTCCTGATACTGGATGAACCCACCAATCACCTTGACATGTCAAGCGCTGAAGCACTATCCGAGGCGCTTTCAGCATATGAAGGAACTGTGCTTACCGTCAGTCATAATAGAGCATTTATCAACTCATTTGCTACGCATATCTATATGGTGGATAAACACAACAAAGCGGAGTTAATAAGCTGCGATGACTCTAGCGAATTATAGGTGATTACAATAACATATCACACAGTGTCAGATTAACCTTTAGTGTGTTTTACCAATTTTTTATCGCCCAAGCTAAATCGAGCAAGATTGAATCCTGTTTTCAAGCTTCTTGAATGGGTTCTTCGAGAACGATTGTCTGTTCCTGCGCTGTCATGATTCTCAAAGAAATATGGACGATAACCTCTGGATGCAACACGATCCCAACAGAATGAGTTCCGATACTTTTTATCGGAGCCAAAATTTGAATTTGTTTTTTTGAAATAGAAAAGCCTTTTTCTTCCAGTTTTTCAATGATATCAGCCGCTTTTACAGCGCCAAACAAAAATCCAGAATCACTAGCTTGTTTCACCAAAACTATTAAAATATTGCTCATTTTTTCAGCAACTTTTTCGGCATTTGCCTTCAATTTTGAGTTGTTAACCTCAATTTCCGCTTTTCTATCTTTGAAATGTTTTAAATTGGCATCAGTTGCTCTTAATGCCTTTTTCTGTGGAAACAAAAAATTCCTCGCGTATCCAGTTTTAACCTCCACAACGCTTCCGATTGTTCCTAATTTTCCAACCCTTTCCAGTAAAATAACTTGCATTTCTTCTAACCTCTCAACAACCAATACACAAGCAAAACCATTCCTCATCCTACCACCTAATTGCTGAAACAGTCCAGGAAAATTCAAACTTCTCCAAGTGCAAACATTGGTAATCTATGCATTTGATGTTCCACGTGAAACATAAAAGAAGTAGTTAGGGTGTTAGGAAATATGGAATGAAGTGTTCAAATCATTGGGCATGGTTTACGGCCTATTCAGGCTACTTCAGGCTACGCCTCTTTTTCTTAAAGTTTTAAGGTATTAATTTTATATTTTATTGAAATAATAGGTAACACTATTGGATAATCTATCCGTCTTAATTTAGGAAAATTATATGTCGTATTTCATATTTGTAACCGGTGGAGTCATGTCTTCTTTGGGAAAAGGGATTGCAGCTTCTAGTATTGGAGCCCTTCTGCAGCTTAGGGGATATTCGATAAAGATGAAAAAGCTGGATCCATATATAAATGTTGATCCCGGAACGATGAGCCCATATAAACATGGTGAAGTTTTTGTTATGGAAGATGGCTGTGAAGCAGATTTAGATTTTGGCCATTATGAGAGATTTACCAGAATACAGTGTTCAGGAAGCGACTCTCTCACAACTGGCAGAATTTATGAAAAAGTATTAAATAAAGAAAGACGCGGAGATTATCTGGGCTCAGACATTCAAATTATCCCTCATATAACCAACGAGATAAAGGAGTTTATAAAAAAAGAATCGGAAAATATAGATTTTACGATATGCGAAATTGGCGGAACAATCGGCGATATCGAAGGATTTCCGTATATTGAAGCCTTGAGGCAACTTTCGCTTGAACTTGGAAAAGCCCAGACAATGTGCATTCACTTGACTTATCTGCCATACATAAAAGTTTCCGACGAACTAAAAACAAAGCCTACCCAGCACTCGGTTAAACAGCTTCAAAGCATGGGGGTTCAACCAGATATAATTCTATGTCGCAGCGAAAAAGACATAAACGATGAGATAAAATCAAAAATATCCATGTTTTGCAACATTCAAAAGGATAATGTTATCGTAGCTTTGGATGCTAGTGATATTTATCTGATTCCTCATCAATATCATTCTTCTGGACTTGATAAACAAATTTGTAAGCATTTTAACCTGGATGATGATTTGCTCGAAAAAAGGGCGGAAGAGGCGATTAAATCTCAATGGGATCCTATTATAAAAACAATTATATCACCTAAAAAAAATGTAAAAATTGCCATAGTTGGGAAATATGTAAAATTAAAAGATGCTTATATTTCGTTAAACCAAGCGATTATTCATGGAGGAATTGCAAATGAGGCAAAGGTAGAGATTTTGTGGATTGATGCAGAGGATAATTACGAAACTCTCTTAGACAAGATGTCAAAGGTGTCTGGAATATTAGTTCCTGGAGGGTTTAGCTCTAGGGGGATAGACGGCAAGATTTTCGCGATAAAATATGCAAGAGAAAATAAGATTCCATTTTTAGGAATATGCTTAGGTCTTCAACTTTCGGTGATAGAAGCATGTCGAAATGTGGCAAATGTTAAAAATGCTACTAGTAGAGAATTCTCTGAATCTGGAGAATTCGTGATAGACTTCATGGACAGCTGGGAATCAAATGGAGTTACTGAATCCAGAAGTGAAATTGGTAACAAAGGAGCCACAATGCGTCTTGGAAGTTACCCATGCAAGATTGCTGAAAATTCGCTAGCATTTGAGATTTACGGCAAAACTGAGATAACGGAACGTCATAGACATAGATATGAAGTGAATATTAAAAAATACGAAAGCGTTTTCCAAAACGCCGGAATTGTAATTTCGGGAACTTCAATTGATGAAAGGTTAGTGGAAATAGTTGAAAGAAAGGGGCATCCATTTTTCATAGCAACGCAAGCTCATCCCGAGTTCAAATCCAGTCCTATTTTACCACATCCATTGTTTTCGAATTTTGTTAAGGCTAGTATGGAAAGATAGGCAATGGCGAATTACCGAAATTTTTAAAACGTTGAAAGTTAAATTTAGAATTTAAACTCAACATATCTCGGCATCTCGTTTTCATCACTTTTGTATTCCAATATTGATGTTAGCAAATTTGCTAGCAGCATTTTTTAAACTTCTAAGACGTGTCAGTTCTCTAATAAACAGCTCAGCAGATTTTCCAGTATTTTCTACAGGAAGCTTTAAAGCTTGGGCGTTAATACCCGCAGAAGCATTTCTCTTGGCTTTAACCGTTTTTGGTTCTACCGTTTCAGCCTCTATCGTTTCAGCCTCATTTTTAGTGAGAGGGTTTTCAACTTTGTCTTTATCGAGAGAGTCGTCAAGCTCGTCTTTTGTAGCTAAGGAGCTAGAAGAGGAGGTCTTCCCCTCTTCTTCTTCGACTGGAAGAAAATTGGATTCAGGAAAAGTGTCAGGTTGTTTGGAACTATCGTTTACAGATTCACTATCGAAACTTTTTCCTCCTTCTTCAAGCGCACCTCCTTCTGCATTGACTTCTTTAACATTCATCTCAACACCGGAATCATCAAAAGAACTGGTTTCGTCAATATTAATTACGGGTTCTTGGGCACTTACACCATCAGCCGCTTTTTTCGACGAATTTATCTTATTTACTAGAGGATTTTGCTGAGACTCACTTTTTTGCCCTGATGCAAAATCTTCGACATTCTCCCCCAAAAAACTGCTCGACTCAGATTTTTCTGCACCCTTCATATTCTTTAAATTTCCCTCGTTCACCTGTGTATTTCTATTAAATTCTTCCGAAGGAGGAAAAGTAGTTCCATTTGGCAAGGGGCTTTCTTTCCGGACAAAGGATGAATCAGTAAAGCTAGAAAGGGGGCGTTCAGAAAGTTCGGGATGATTAATCATCATAGATTGCTGATTTCCCATTTGATTTATAGGAGATCGCTGATCAACTCCTAGCTGGTTAACTTCCTGCCGGGTATCTCTCCGCTGATCAACTCCTAGCTGGTTAACATTCTGCCGGGTATCTCCCCGCTGATCAACTCCTAGCTGGTTAACATTCTGCTGGTTAATTCCTCGCTGGTTAACATCCAGCTGGTTAACATCCAGCCGGGTATCTCCCCGCGGGCTAACATCCGGCTGATCAACTCTCCGCTGGATAACTTCCTGCTGGGTATCTCTCCGCTGATCAACTCCTAGCTGGTTAACATCCAGCCGGGTATCTCTCTGCTGATCAACTCCCAGCTGGTTAACATTCTGCTGATTAACTTCCTGCTGGATACCTTCCTCCTGCTTTTTCGCAAGATCATTCATCATAACCGTTAAGATATCAAGTTTGGTGGACAGATTGAGTATCTCATTATTCGTTTCTACCACCACAGCTTTTGTAGTTTGTATCTCATTGTTTGCTTCTACTGCCGCCGCTTTCGTATCTTCTAAATTATTTTTTATATTTTCTTCCTCCAATATCTTTTGTTTTGCTTCTTCTTCCCCCTCCAATATTTTTTGTTTTGCCTCTTCAGCTATCACCGTTCCGACAGTTTTTGCTGAACTCTCCACTTCATTTGGGCTTATTATCGCATTTGTTTGTGCTAAAGTATCTGTCTTACTTAGTTTTTCAATCTGCAATGGATTATCTCCTGTTGAGTCAAGAAGGGCTAGCGATTTCTGAATTTGAGAGTCAGGAAGAACTAGCCGCCCAACTTCGACCCGAGCATTTTCTTCGGAAGGCGATGGCGCTTGCTCTCTAGGCTCTAGAGAGGCTGGCTGTGCAACTTCGACCTGACCATCTTTTTCGGAAGGCGATGGCGCTTGTTCTCTAGGCTCTAGAGAGGCTGGCCGCCCAACTTCGACCCGAGCATTTTCTTCGGAAGGCGATGGCGCTTGCATTTGAGAGGCCGGAACATCTATTTCGACAGTTTCGACCTGAACCTTTTCTTCGGAAAGCGGCGCCTGATTTTGAGACTCTGGAGAAACTGGCGATGCCTCATTCCCCCGAGCATTTTCTTCGGAAGGCGATGGCGCCTGAATTTGAGACTCTAGAGAAACTGGCGATGCCTCATTCCCCCGAGCATTCACTTCGGAAGGCGATGGCGCTTGAATTTGAGACTCTAGAGAAACTGGCGATGCCTCATTCCCCCGAGCATTTTCTTCGGAAGGCGATGGCGCTTGAATTTGAGACTCTAGAGAGGCTGGCTGTGCAGTTTCGACCTGAACCTTTTCTTCGGAAGGCGGCGCCTGAATTTGAGACTCTAGAGAAACTGGCGATATCTCCTTCTCCTGAAGATTCACTTCGGAAGGCGATGGCGCTTGCATTTGAGACTCTAGAGAAACTGGCGATGCCTCATTCCCCCGAGCATTTTCTTCGGAAGGCGATGGCGCCTGAATTTGAGACTCTAGAGAAACTGGCGATGCCTCATTTCCCCGAATATTTTCTTCGGAAGGCGGTAGTGTAACTTCACGTGCCTCTATAGGATTAAGGGAAGAGGATGGTTCTTGAGAAAAACAGAGTAAATCCGACTCTAAGATGAATGGGGCAAGGTAAGCAATTAATAATTTTCTGTTTATCATAAATATCCCTCTCATGCCAATGGGCAAAACCGAGTTTCACCAACTTCATTTTTATTATGTACGCAAATTGTTAAAAATTAGTTAACGAAAGGAAACTTTTCTGTTGTTGAAAAGCTTGTCATTTTTTGTGAAGTTTTGAATACAAAAAATACCCTGGAATATTGGAAATTAAGCATAAAAAATAAACGGCTTCCCAGGAATAATTTTCAACGATGTTTCCAGCAAAGCTATATGATAAAATTCGAATCAACGATCCAATTGATAAAAGCATTACATACATATTCACATCTCTTTTCGCCTCCTCCGCAACAAATGTTCTGAATACAACGCCCGAAAATCCAAAGATAAAAGTAGAAACATTAACCAGAGTCGTTATGGTAGCCAAATTTGGATTAAAAGCTGAAAAATATATAAATATCAATGACGAGATCATTTGCATCAGAAAGGTAGTTCTTACACACCAACCACTACCCATTTTATATAGCGCTACTCCCGCCACTATACCGCCAATTACCATCGAAAATGTTCCAATTAGATGAGACATATTTGCAAATGCTAATCGGCTTATTCCGATATAATGCAGAAAACTAGATTTTACTCCATTTATGCAGCTGTCGGTGGTTTTGAACGAAATGAGCAAGCATACAAGGCAGACTATGCCATAGTTTCTTAAAAAGTTAGAGCAAGCCAAGAAATAATCTTTTAGTGATTTTATAGAATCATTTTTAAGGGGCTCTTTTTGAGAATGGTCATTTTTCATAAAGAGTATTGGAATAGCCGCAAGCGTGATAATAGATCCAACAAGCATGAAGGCCTCCTTCCATCCGCTCATTTCCGCAATATAAATAACACAAGCTCCAGCAATGAACATTCCTATCCTGAAACCAGTATTTTCTACGATTGACACAAAGCCTAAATCACGTTGATCAAACAAAACAAGCTTGATGTGCGCTCTTAAAATATCATTAATCGATACGGCAAAAACCGTGAGTAGTATAATAAATCCCACCAATAGTAAGGAGCCAGTCTTTTCAAAAAATCCCAATGATGAAAACCCCAAAAGCATGACGTATTGGGATATGGAAGAAATGATTTTTACAATGTTGAATTGACTACTGCTATACCTTTGTATCAAGTTTTTAATAAATGGAGATATTGCAAATTTCCAACTATATGGGATAGTTGCTAACAAAACGTTTGTTACTGTCGAAACGCTAACCCCTCTTTCAGACAGCATTAGAGAAAAGCTGGAAGAAACTCCGATTAAAATTAAACCTCCCATTAAAGAGCTAGAGAAAACAAAAGATATTAATGCAAACTTTTCACGGAAAAGTCTTCTTATCACTTAAACACCACGCTTAAACCACGTTATCAACTTTTGCCAAAGGGATCTCTCCTCATCAGATAAACGTTTATTTAAGAAATCTCCAAGGCAGTATATTGCCGCGCCCGCCGCACTAGAAAATGATGGTTTTTTAACAAAATCGTGAGAGCCTATCGTTCCTATGGGCTTGCCAATTCTTACGGAAATGTCTCGAAAATATTTTTTAGATCTCATAAATTCGGTTAAACCCGATAATTGGCTCCCTCCGCCAGTTATGATAATACGTTGATAAAGGCTTTTTTCAGCTCCGCATTCATAGATATGTTTTTGAATCAACTCAAAAATTTCTTCCAATCGGTCGGATATTACAGAATCTAACATTCCTTTGGATATGCTTTGAGTGTGTTCTTCCCCGTATTCGTCAATTTTATAAATTGATATAGACTCTTTATCAACAGAAGTTTCAGAAACGCCATAAACAATTTTTAACCTTTCGGCATTTGATGTTGTTGTTCGAAGGACCATTGCAATATCGTTCGTGATGTTTTGTCCGCCAACCGGAATTGTTCCCAAATATAACGGGGCCCCCTCATGTATACACATTATCGATGTTGAAGAGCCGCCTATGTCTATCAATGTGATTCCGGAAGAAATTTCTTCATCCAATGTAGCGGAAATTACGGCCCCATAAGTTGAAGACATAAAGCCGGAAACATCAATATTATTTCGACTTAAACAGCTTCTTATATTGTTCAAAAAGGAAGAGTTGACACTCATAACATGAAAAACGGCAGAAAGCGCCTCTCCAATCATTCCAGTTGGATCCTGAATTCCCGAATTCCCATCAATTGAATATGAAACAGGAAAAACATGAATGACTTCTCTAGAACGGCCAATACATCGAGTTGCATCAAAATTTGATAAAGAACGCAGATGAACATCGTCAACTGGAAGATGACCAATATTAATATTTTTCTCAATTGCACTAGATTCAATAACCAAAGATGGCAAAGCGATAAAAACGGATTTTATAGCTCTTTGCGCCTCCTTCTCTGCGGAAGAGATCGCCCCCAAAACAGATTCTTCGAATTCTTCCAGATTGGTTATAATTCCACGTTTTATCCCCTTTGCGAGTTGATGACCAACTCCAAGAATACGAATTTCACTTTCCGGACCAAGTGATAGATCCGTTTGCCCTCTCCTTTCTCCCCTGGCGACAGCCGCACATATCTTACTCGTTCCGATATCTAAAACAGCAACCTCTCTTCTTGTATCTATTATCCTTCTAGACAAGTTTCGACTCAAAAAAATGCACAACCCGACCTAGCGTCGCCCTTCAGTGTACTATAAAGTTAAGGAGGCAATCTAGTATATTTTTGAATTGTATACGTTCATAAAGTTTAAGACAAAAGAGAGGCCTCTCGAAATCTGGTAATATCCTCTATTCAGAAATCTCCTCCTCTCCTTGCTCAGCTACCATAGTCTACTATATTATCATATTTTAGGAGTATGCAGATAGGCGTCTTCGAAAATTTTAATAAAATTATTTAAATAATATTTAATTTTTTTTAAAAAAAATGATACATTATTTCAGCAACAGTGTTTAAAACAAAGGAGTAGTTTTATGAAATCAAACAAGTTGTTATTCTTAGCTATGTTGTTTACCCCTCTTATCTCAAATATTCATGCTAGTGACCAAAATAGAAATCGGCCCTATGATGCGACGTATTTAGGAAGAAGCGGATTTTCGCGAAGTAATCCATTTTTGGATCAAGGTAATCAGCAACTTTATCCGCAAAGGCAAGGAGGAAACCAGGGGAGTGCTCCAACTCCTAACTCGCCTTTAGCAGGAGTAAGAGGTAATCCATTTTTGGATCAGGGCAATCAACAACTTTATCAGCAAAGGCAAAGAGGAAACCAGGGGAATGCTCCAACTCCTAACTCGCCTTTAGCAGAAGTAAGAGGTAATCCATTTTTGGATCAGGGCAATCAACAGTTTTCTCAGCAAAGGCAAGGGGAAAGCCAGGAGAATGCCCCAACTTCTAACTCGCCTTTAGCAGAGCAGGGAGTTACCCGGATTACTTATACCTTTAGTAACTCTGAAGTTAGTGACTGCTTTAATAGGTATACGCGCTCCGGGCAAAATCTCCACTCTCTCCCGGAACAGAATCCGACAAATTCAATGAGTAAATATAATTTTGATGGATGTAGAGTAAAAGGCTGTTTTAATGCTTATGACAATGAATATGAAGGTGCGCTTGGAGGCAATGGAAATGATGAGAATGGTGACCCCGACGAAAATTAAATTGGGTTCATGAAGAGGCTGTTAGAGGCAGCCTCGCTTCCTATTAGTGCCCAGGTTCAATTAGCTTTATCTATTAATAACCATGAATCCTGCATGGCTCAGTCTAAATAGACCGTAAACCATGCCCCAATGATTTTTGTATTTTTTTATAATGCTTTAGACAATATATATAGCAATCTTCGAATATTACTTAGAGGACTTGGTTCTATATATGTACATGCAGGAGCCATGTTATGTTTGTGGCGGGCCGAGTGGTTCAGGCTATATGAACGTATACAAGTCTTTCCCTAGGATTTACTTTTACCTTAACTTAGGGTACTATTAATATGGTGGGGGATGGTTAATAATGGTGATATATGAAGAATAGAAAGTATTTAAGCATAGGATGTGTATTGATCTGTGCCTTAATGCTAGAAGAGGTAGGAGGAATGCAGCAGAAGGTGGATCAGAATAAGCCACTGTTCCAGAGTCAGTATTCAAAGCAGACGCCGCTACAATCGAGTCAGCAGGTAAAGCAGTCGTTGCAGAATCAACAAAAGGTGGCTCAGAATAAGCCACTGTCCCAGAGTCAGTATTCAAAGCAGACGCCGCTGCAATCGAGTCAACAGGTAAAACAGTCGTTGCAGAATCAGCAGAAAGTGGATCAGAATAAGCCACTGCCCCAGAGTCAGTATTCAAAGCAGACGCCGCTACAGCCAAATTCCTCACGGGCCAGTGCCAAATCACCTAGTCAAAGGATTCAAAGTAAGTCGAAAGTTACTTCACCAAAGCCTCTCTATATAGATAAGGTAGGGAAGGTAGCTAAAAAGTGTTTGGATTATCTTAAGCCTGATTTAGCAGAGTGGTATAACGAGGTCAATGCTATCTTTTCTTTAAAGAGGGAGGTGTTTGCTGAGAAGAGGAGCGGAATTTGGAAGTCATACTTTGGAAAAGATCAAACTCCAAAAACTTTACAAAGTACGATAGACTCTACTGGTAATCTCTATAAAGAGGAAATGAAACTCCTTGAAGATGCCAGAATTTCGATATTGGATGAACTGAAGAAGGTCGCCTTGGGAGCTACGAAAGGAAGTAAGGAGGAGAATGCTATTTCAAGAGCGATAGAAGACTTAGAAGGGGGGGTTAAAAAATTGTATGAGCTTTGCTGTTTTATTATTTCGCATCTAGATAAGGAAGATCAAGCATTTGCTAAACCAGAAAGCTTTAGATTCGAAGCAGAAGAAATCCTTAAGAAAAAGACTAGTAAAGAAGAAAAGCTTGCTGAGTTGAATAAGGCTTATGGTGAGGCCGAAGGAAGAGTTGATGATATAGCTAAAATGGTAAGGGGAAAGGCGGAAGAGGTAAGTAGGGGTACCGGGTTTGCCGTAAAGGTGAATATCCCAGTGGGAAGTTTTGAATCAATAGTTATGGTAGTAAAGAACAATCTTAGAAAATATCAGCTGGAGGCTGAAAAGTTTATACGTTCATTAGATAGTGACAACAAGGTTCCGCTGGATGGTTAAAAGTTTTAGTTCGAGGTCCAGTAGGATGATGAAAAGTTTATACGTATAGAGTGGAAGTAACGAGTTGTGGGCACTCTGCATAGAACATTTAATGTTTGATTCCAGCTGCTAGCTTCTACTTTAGTTAGATCTGCCTTTTAAAAAAGAATTATAAGACGCGTCTTGATGAAGATGTTATGTGAACCATGAAGAGTAGGACGACTAATGCTACACCCCCTATTACCCCGCTCGAGATAAATATAGCGTCTAGCGAAAAATGATGAGCAACACATCCTGCTAAGGTATCTGCACAAAATGCGGAGAACGCGTTTACAAGCCAATATACTCCAAGTCCAGTACCTCTCAAATCTTCAGGAACTTTTTCTGCGATCAAGGAAACAAAAACATTTTGAGTCGATCCGAGTTGTATTCCCCAAAATAAAACTCCGAGATACATAATGTTTTCCGTTGTTGAGGAATACATCAGTATATCAGCTAAAAGAAGAGAGGCGATGCCAATACATAGCAATTTCACCCTATCGAACTTGTCTCCGAGCAATCCTATTGGATATGATGAAAACGTTGTTCCAAGGTTGAACACAATCATAACAATCGGCGCAAACATTGGATCTAGTTGAAATTTTTCATTCATTCTTAAAATTAAAAAAGTTTCATTCATCCTCGCCATCATGAAAACTGCATTTACCATCATTAACATCCAAAAATAGATTCCGAGATATTTAAAATTGTCAAATGCAAATATCGGTTTCGATTTCGGGGAGGGCATCGGAACTTCAGAGGTTATCGCTGGGTGATCGAATCTTTTTGGTTCTTTTACGAAAAATATTAAAAGCAAAAAAGCGATAACCGCGGGAATTGAAGCTAAAGCAAAAACAGATTGATAATCGTTCCCAGTTAGTTTCATTGCGACAATACCGAACACTCCACCGAGTAGCGATCCAACATATCCAAGACTTCTTTTTAATCCATATGATGCTCCAATTCTCTTTCTAGGAGCCACATCTGCGACAATTGCGTCTCTCGGCGAAGCCTGAATTCCATTCCCAAATCTTTCGAGCATCCTCGCAGAAAAAACCCATCCAAACGAATCGGATAACGCAAGAACTGGGCGACTAATTACAGAGAACACATATCCAAATAGTATAATCCATTTCCTTCGTTTAAAAAAATCACTGAGCATTCCGGAGAAAAGCTTCATTAAATGGGAAGACATTTCGCAAAATCCTTCAAGCGCTCCTATCCCTATCGTAGAAGCCCCGATTATGTGTTTTAGGTAAAGGCCGGAGAAAGCGTATGACATAACGAACGAGATGTTCATAAGCAACATCATTATACCGATTTGCCAGACTGTAATAGGAATCTTTCCATCGCGAACCTGCCTTTTAGGCCCGTTATTCGGAGTTTGAGAGCCCCCCTCTTCCCCATTCTCATAAAAATCTTTATGAATCATCTAAAAAGCAAATTCGGCTCTTACAGGTCAAATACTACTACATCATTAGTTTTTTATCAAAACAAAATCTGTATATGTATACGCTCACATAGTTTGAGACAAAAGACTCGAAATTACTTTTGTCTAATAACTCTGACTCCTGCATTGCCCAGCCTGAATAGGAAGTAAACCCTGCCCAAATGATTTTTGTATTTATTTCTATAATGCTTTAAGCATGATATATATAAGCAATCTCTTCATCCTTTCCTATTAAATTTTAGCTATCCGGCCCCCCTCAAACATAAATGTTCCACGTGGAACATTTTGTTTAAAAAAAGTTTTCCAAAATTAACGGAATATTAAACTTTTTATGATATGCTAAGCTTGTGCTTGCAAAACGAGAGAACAACTCAGGTGTTGCGGCCGGACCTGACCGGAGGCCCCCCAGTGGTGGGTGGGGGCTAGGGATGGAATATATAGAGTATCACAAAAAGCTTAATTAAACGTTAATTCAGAGGAGTTTTTTAAAAGGTATATAGGATATAGTTTAATTATAGTAGGCCTGCCTAGATTCTGCTTGACTTTTGAAGGAAGTTTTTCAGAGTCATCGCAAACATAAAATGTTCCACGTGGAACAATTGGTTTAAAATCTTGAACCATTTAGGCGGCTTCAAACATAGCACGACTCCCACATGGCCCAGCCTGGATAGACCACCATGCCCCAATGATTTTTGTATTTATTTCTATAATGCTTTAAAAAGGATGTATAGCAATTTCTGAATACTGCTTAGAGGGGGGGGTATGTATATGAAGGGTAAAGAGGTTGGTTTACGATCTATCCAGGCTGAGCCGCCGGATTCATGATTATTGATAGATGAAAAGTAATTTCGAGGTGAAGGTATATAGTTACCGTGAATTTTATGGAAGTATGAAAAGGAAAAATGTAGAATGAGCGAAGAAAATTTATAAGACCGCCTTGAATGGATTTGGAATCAGAAAAAGAAAACATCTATTGCTTATTAACAGATTCTGTCGTCACCCTGCCATTAGCTTTTGCTGTTTGGAAACTTCAAGGAGATGAAGTTGTTGTCTCGAATAAGTTGGCGTCCATGATTTCGGCTGATGATAATTTTGTTGATCCATACGAATTTGTTAAACTTACTACAAAGATGTTTAACTCATTTCTCAATATAGCGGTTGAGAAAGTTTCAGATATTCACTCAAATAAAAGAGATTATTCTTCAACAATAAACTTATTGGGTGAAGATTTTTTTTTGAAACTTTCCTTTAATGAAAATAAGAAATTTTATATTTTCATAGTAGAAAACTCGAAAGAAAACGACAAAAACAATACATCTATCGAATTTGAAAAAATACTGGATGCGTTACCAGTTTATGTTTGGCAAAAGAACAAAGATTTAAAAATAACGTATTGTAACAAGGCTTATGCAAACGCCTTAGAATCTACTCCTGAACATGTCATTTCAAATAATATCAAGCTAATTCCGATTTCACAAAAAGGTTCGATTTATGTCGACCAAAGCTTATATTTTTCTAAACTCAAAAAAATGAGCGAACATGTTGTTATAAACGGAGATAGAAGACTTTTAGCCATAGAAGAAACACCTTTTCTTGGAGGCGAAAAATCAACAGGAATCGCAATAGATATAACAGATAAAGAAACCCTTGAAAGGGAATACAAAAATTATAAAAAACAGACGGAAGAGGTTCTGGATAATATTTCTGTTCCAATAGCTATTTTCGATGAAGAAACGAATTTGGTGCTTGCAAACACTGCGGTTATAAAGTTGTTTTCGGTAGAAGGGCTTGATTTAGGTGGAAATTCTAAGTTTTCTGACATAATAGATTATATTTTGAGCAATGAATCAATCATATCTCCACTACATATCCAGAAGTATAAGAAGGGAACGCATAACCTTTTCCAAACGATATCCGCTCCTCATCACACATCCATATACATGAAAAATGGAACTACCGTAAACCTTTCCATCTTTCCTAATCGTGGAGGAGGATTGATGTTTATGTTTGAAGACATCTCGGATAAGATTGCGCTTGCCCGAGAAGTTAACTCTATTTCGGCAATTCAAGTACAGATATTGGAGCATCTTGATGAAGGAATAATAGTCTTTGGACCAGATAATCGAATAAAAATAACTAACCCAGCAATCGACGATATGCTTGGAAAAACGGGAGATTATCGATTGCCTGGAATTCATATAGTGGATTTTTTTCAATCGATTTATGAACTTTTTGTTTCAAAAGAGGAAACTGAAGTTCAAATTACAATGTTGATTGACATGGCCTCTCAGCGAGTCAAGTTTTCCGGAACAGCGTCACTTCTATCCGGAAAAATAATCAGCTATAACTATCTGCCTCTTCCAGAAGGACTTAACTTGATAAAGTTTTTGGATATAACGGATAATTCAAGTTTAGAAAAAATTACGCACGAAAAGACGGATTTAATCGCCCAAATGGACAAGTTCAAATCCAGCTTAATATCTCATATTTCATACAAACTCAGAGCGCCCCTTCGAACAATTACTGGCTTTGCCGAGATATTGTATAACAGATATTTTGGAGATCTCAACGAAAGACAGTTGGAATATTGTTATGGAATTGCGAGATCTTCTGAAAGTATATCCGATATCGTTGATGCTGTGATAAGTTTGGCAGACATTGAGTCGGGACAAATTAAAATGAGATATACCGAAGTGAATTTGCTCAACTTTATAAATGATGCGATTTCTTCGTTTTTGGAAAAAATGGAAAAAAAGCATATCGATATAACAACAGACTTTAGCGATCAGGTTACGAATATCTTTATTGACGAATATTCGATGAAAAAGGCTGTCTTTTACTTAATCTCAAGAGCCGCCAAAGTGAGCAGTGTAAATGGAAAAATCTCAATATCGGTTGAATATCCTAAATCAACTCCAGGGTATTTTAACTTAATAATAAGAGATAATGGAATAGGATTGACCGAAGAAGACCTCGATAAAATAAGGAACATTTTTCTGAAGGATGTGGAGAATCTTCTAGATAACTCCCTTGATTTTGAATTACTCGCCGTGGGAAGGATAATTCGACTACATAATGGAAAAGTGTTAATCGATTCAATCGAAGAAAAAGGAACGACAGTTTCTTGCTGCATCCCAGTTAAACAGTTTTTGTAACGCCCCCCCCCTTTAATTTCGATAATGCGAAATGTTAAAGTTTATGTCTTTGAATTTGAGCGATCCAAATAAGCTTCAAGTTCAGGAGGAAATGAACTTCTTACTCAACCGCTATGGATAACCATGAGTCCAACATAGCCTAGTCTGAATAGGGAATAAACCATGCCCCGATTTTTGCGTTTCTTTTTATAATGCTTTAAGCATGATATGTATTGATCCACGTGGAACAATTGTTTTAAAAAATGATTTCCATAATTAACGTAATATTAAACTTTTTATGAGATGCTAAGCTTGTGCTTGCAAAACGAGAGAACAACTCAGGTGGTGCGGCCGGACCCGACCGGAGGTCCCCCAGTGGTGGGTGGGGGCTAGGGATGGAATATATAGAGTATCACAAAAAGCTTAATTAAACGTTAATTCAAAGGAGTTTTTTTAAAGGTATATAGGATATAGTTCAATTATAGTAGGCCTGAGTAGATTCTGCTTGACTTTTGAAGGGGGGTTTCGGACGGTCTCAAACATAAATGTTCCACGTGGAACAATTGGTTTTAAATCTTAAACCACTCGGCC
>JAIRYO010000006.1 GCA_031267725.1 Holosporales bacterium
CCTGGTATGATTCTTCTTACTAATCGCCTCCAGCGCATCAAAATTTTTTTTGAGCTTTTCCTTTTTACTGTTAAAGCTGTTTTTGAATTCTTGTCCAGTAATTGAACGGAATATATCATAAAAAGTGTACGTAGTCCCAGTAGTCTTTAGAGCCCAATTTAGCCGATCACGAATTACTTTAAAAAAACTATTTATAATACTGCTGCTCAGAAACTCTAATTCCTTAAGCCAATTAGCTTGCTGTCCAGGAATGTTAGGTACCCTGCTCATCAGAGCAGTTATTTTACTACGAAAATCGGCTATTTCTCCGGCATTATTAGTCCTTTCCGCCAACAAGCCAAGATTATCGTATAAATCCTTTTCTATATCAAGACAGTTTTGGACGCTGAGGTGAGTATACAGGGGGAGGAATTTCAGGTTCGTCCTTCTCATAAAATCTGAAAGCTCTCCCCCATTTCTAAGGTGTAATATATTCTGGAATAATCTCTGGAAGTCCGGGCCATCACATATTGGCAAATTCGGGTAGAGCTGATTCGACGAGATCTGCGACTGGTTCTGCGCGGCTGAGTGTAGCGGCGTATTCGGCCGATACTGGCTCGGCGAATTCACGTTAGGCTGCTGCGGCGTTCCCTGAAAGGGCTGATACTGCATCCCTCCTACTTCTTCTATCATTAAGATACAGGCTAACACACACCCTATACCTAGATACTTTCTATTTCTCATACATTACCGTTGTGAAATACGCTCCAGCTATACTAATAATACAGTAAGTTAATACAAAAGTAAATGTAGGTGTATACTTTTAGTTTGAGATAAAAGAAATGGAGTTAGCTTTCGTCTATGAATAACCATGTGAAGATAGACATTCCTGTGGGATGAATAGAATCTCCTTTGGCTTTATCAAATTAAGCATTTTTCAATTTTCTTTAGGTGAACAGGTAAAAATGCTTTGCCTTCCTTCCCTCATAAATGAGAAAATTAGACCAGGTTTTGATTTAGGTTCTATATGAAAAGTATATTGGTAGTAGATGATGATAGAAGACTGACTTCTTTGATAGTTACTTTTTTAAAAACGCACAGTTACAATGCTGTCGGCGTAAATTCTTCGGATCAAGCAAGATCTGAGCTAAATGAAACTCACTTTGATGCGATTATCATAGATTGGATGATGCCGGATGAATCGGGTATAGATTTCATAAAATGGATAAGAAGTTCGACATCCCATATCAAGGATATTCCTGCGATTATGTTAACCGCTATTGGGGAGTTAGATAAAAAGATTGTGGGATTTGATTCTGGATTTGATGATTATTTAACAAAGCCTTTTGAAAATAAGGAATTAATAGCGAGACTTCGGGCTATCATGAAAAGATCACCTCGAGATAGAAATCATAATTTAATAAAATTTGGAAATTGTGAATTTAATATTGGCTCTAACGAATTAAGGAGAGGGCTAGATATTGTATATCTTTCTAGCACGGAGACAGACTTGCTAAAAACGCTTTGCCAAAGGCCAAATCAACCATTTTCGAGAGCTGATCTTTCTAAAAAAATGTCGTTTCAAGTATCTGACAGAACCATAGATGTTCAAATAACAAGACTTAGAAAAAAAATTGGAGATGATACAAAAAATCCTACGATAATAAAGACAATTAGACATATTGGATATGCGATATGTTGTAACTACCCCCAGTTTCGTATAAGAGGGTAGGAAAAGTCTAGCGGAATCATAACCTGCCTGCTTTGGTTGAACTTCAATGTGTATTTTATCGGTTCCAGTAAGCTTTTCCCCGCTTCTCATAGGAAATTGGGGTTGTAATAGGAAAAGTAGTTCCGCATCTTTCCGGGCGACTTAGGCTTTCAACCAACTGTTCCACGTGGAACAATCGTTTTATTTTACAAGACCCTTTATCTTATTTTTCAAAGACTTGGATAACTTAAATTTATGCATGAGAAGATCGTATCCGAAGAGGGCATAAGCTTTTAGTTCAACGCTAGGAGATTTTTCCATTTGCAAAAGTTTTGAGTAATTCTCTATATTAATCTCCGAAAAGACTCCATTTTTCTTGATTAACTCAAAAATCTTTAAATTAAAATTTTCTTCCAATATCAGAAAAAGCTCCTTTTGAATACGCTCTATCGAAAGCGTACAGAGCTTTTTCGCTTTCTCTTTTACGATATCGCAATACCGATCTACAACATCTTCAAATTTTGCGCAGAACCTGTAGTATCTTAAAATCCTAAGGTAATCTTCTTCCATTCGAGTTTTCGGGTCTCCGATAAAAATTACTCTTCTGGCCAGAATATCGAGCACTCCGCCAAAATAATCGAATAACTCTCCTGTTTCGGAAACATACAGTGCATTTATTGTAAAATCTCTGCGTTTTGCGTCCTCTTCAAAGCTGGTTACGCTTGAAATCTTACTCCCTCTCCCATAGCATTCATCATCTTTTCGAAGTGAAGTAATTTCAAACTTGACGCTTCCGATAATCACAGTTACGGATCCATATTTAACCCATTTTGATACACAACTTATGCCTTCGCTTTCAATTAGTGATTTTACATTTTCTATCTCGGAATTTACCGCTACATCAAAATCATCAGTTACCTTGCCAATCAAAGCATCTCTAACACATCCGCCAACAAATCTGGCTTCTATACCGCCTTTCCGAAATATTTCAAACAAAAGTTTTGTTTCTGGCAAGTCAAGAAAATAGAAATCATGTCTCCCTCTATTCACGAATTATTGGATTCCAAGAGCTAATTTCTGTTTTTCAATTAATTCACATTTTGCTTTTTGAGCGTATTTTAGAAGCTGCATAAACTCTTCTTCAGAAAATGGACGACGTTCGCCACAGGATTGGATTTCAATAATCCTATCGCTCGACATTACAAAATTGGAATCAACTTCCGCATTTGAATCTTCAGAATAATCCAAGTCTAAAAGAGGGGTGTTTCTGAGTATTCCGCAAGAAATGGCAACCAAATGATCCACTATCGGATTTTCCAAAATTTTTCCATGTTTTAACAGCTTTTGGCAAGCTAAATATACGGCAACAAATGCTCCGGTTATACTAGCGGTTCTGGTTCCTCCATCCGCCTGAATAACATCACAATCCACCTTTATCTGTCTTTCTCCGAGAAGTGAAAGATCAACAATAGATCTGAGCGCTCTCCCTATCAATCTCTGGATTTCAACACTCCTTCCAGATTGTTTTCCTTTAACCGATTCCCTTTCAGTCCTATCTTGACAGGAGCATGGAAGCATACCGTATTCAGAATTGATCCATCCAGTTTTCGTATTCTTGAGAAACAAGGGGACTCTTTCTTCTATTGTTGCTGCGCAAATCACGTGTGTTTTTCCGAACTTAACAAAGCAAGAACCAGGGGCATATGGATAATAATTTGGAATCAGCTCGATTTGACGTAGTTCATCATTTCCCCTCGAAAGGGCCCTTTTAATCATAATTGACAACACAAATGGAGGAGGCTCCCGCTAACTTTAACACCTTTTAACAAGTGCTTAAACTATAAATTGCAACCTGTATACGTTCGTATAGTTTGAGACAAAAGAGAGGCCTCTTGAAGTCTGGTAATATGCTCTGATAAGCACTCTCTTCACCTTTTCATATAGATTACCAAATCATCTAAGCAATATTCAGAGATTGCAAGGCGGGTACATCACTTTGACAATCATATCAAGCTCACCTAATGCCCTCTTCTATTCTAATTAGTTGATTATACTTTTCAACTCTTTCACCTCTTGCTGGAGCGCCAGTTTTAATATATTCGGCCGCTACAGAGACTGAAAAATCAGAGATTGTTGTATCATTTGTCTCTCCAGATCTATGCGAAACGATAATATTGTACCCATTTTTCCTTGCAATACCAATGGTTTCTAATGTTTCAGAGACAGTTCCGATCTGATTAAGTTTGATCAAAACTGCGTTCGTTGCTTTGAGTTCAATTCCTTTTGTCAATCTTGATGGATTTGTAACGTATAAATCATCTCCAACGATTTGAATTTTGTCTCCAAGCTCTTTTGTCATTTTAGTAAATCCCTCCCAATCCTCTTCCGCAAGTGGATCTTCAATTGAGATGATCGGATAATCATTTATCAGCTTTTTATAAAACTTAATCATTTCATCAGGTGTTTTTGTTTCTCCTTCAATACTGTATTTTCCATCTTTGTAAAACTCCGAAGCTGCAACATCCAGGGCTATATCAATATCCTTTCCCGGCTTATATCCAGAGATGCTGATCGCTTCAACTATGAAATCTAAAGCCTCCCTGGTAGAAGATAGGTTTGGAGCAACGCCCCCCTCGTCTCCAACGTTGGAATTCAGTCCTTTTGATTTTAATGTTTTCTTGAGATTATGATAAACGGTTGAGCACATAACTACATATTCTTTGAAAGAAGACTCTTTGGTTGGAACAATCATGAATTCTTGAACATCTATCCTATTATCGGCGTGCGCTCCTCCGTTTAGTATATTCATCATTGGGCGCGGCAATTTCCAGTTTATTATTCCGCCAATATATCTATAAAGGGGCAACTGATAATAACAAGCAGCCGCACGACAAGCGGCAAGGCTAACCGACAAAATTGCGTTCGCGCCAAGCTTTGATTTATTGGGGGTGCCATCAAGTTCTATCATTATGTTATCTATCATATTTTGACAGCTGACATTACGCCCAATGAGATGCTCGACAATTATATCGTTGACGTTTGATACGGCTTGTAAAACACCTTTTCCCATAAATCTGGTCCCCTCATCTCGAAGTTCCATGGCCTCAAATGAACCAGTCGAAGCTCCAGAAGGCACAGACGCGACTCCGAAATCTCCGGATTCCAAAATGACTTCAGTTTCGATTGTTGGGTATCCCCTAGAATCCAGAATTTCTCTAGCATATATACTTTTTATAATCGGCATTGTAACAAATTTTACCTTAAACTATCACACCGGAAATTATACGAAATATTCGAAAAATGTCAAATCAGCCTGTATACGGTCTATCCAGGCTTAGCCATTGTAACCGCCCATTTTACCAACGACAATCGCTGAAAATAATCATGATGTTCTTCAAACATAACAAAATTTCATCGCCCGCCCCTTAAAAAGGCACATGTTGTAGTGCTATCCACTAAAACTGTGGATAACTCTGTGTATAAAAAAAAATAGCAAAGCTTGTTTTCTACAATTCGGGTCTTTAAATATGTTTGCTCAAAAATTGCCCTCCTATAAAAGTGTTGAAAATAAAGGATTTTATAGATTTGTCAAAAAAAATCTAAAAATATTTTTAAAAAAAAGTTTTGACTGAATAATTGTAAGACCTGTTAATATTTCTATGAAAATTGCAAACAAAATAATTTTACCATTACTAGCTTATGGAAGTACAATCATGTAGTATATATGGGCTCTTTTCTTCTTTTTATGACACTTTCGGATTTTAACCGTTTAACAGAGGAGTGGGGAAAATATTTATTGTATTCACGCAATTTATCAAAGAATACAGTGGATTCATATCGCTCTGATCTTAAGTTATTCATTTCCTTTTTTTTAGAATACAGGGGAACGGACGTCTCGGAGCATCATATTTTAGCTCTTAAAAGAGGAGATATTCGCGCTTGGTTTTTATATCGAAGGAATAAAGGGGATGTGCCAAAAACAATTTCAAGAGGCCTTTCTTCAATAAAAAGTTTTATAAGGTATTTAATTGAGGAGGAAAAAATGGTTGAAGGTGAGGAAATAATTGCCATGAAGCATTCAAAACTCTCTAAATCTCTGCCACGACCACTCACGATAACCCAAATAAATGAGCTTATTTCATCTGTTGCCAATGTAAAACAAACGGGGTGGATCATTAAAAGAGATAGGGCACTGCTCGCATTAATATACTCTGTTGGGCTCAGAATAACAGAGGCGCTGAATCTCAATAGATCTGATATTATAAATGATGAGTCTGTAGCTGTTCGAGGAAAAGGAGAAAAAATCAGGATAGTGCCGATTATAACTTCCATAAAATCGATCATTATGGATTATATGAATTCATGCAAATTCAGAGGCTTAGAACCTTTATTCGTCAATGTTTTAGGTGGAAGGCTGTCTGCATCCGCGGTTCAAAAATTAGTTAGAAAATCTAGAAAATTACTTGGATTATCCAACACTGTTACTCCTCATGCTCTAAGACACAGTTGTGCTACTCATCTAATGGAAAATACTGGAGATTTACGCGGAATACAGGAACTTTTGGGGCATTCTTCGATTTCTTCAACACAGGTTTACACTGATGTTGCCAAAAAATATATTGCAGATGTTTATGATAAGTGTCATCCTCTATCCAATAAGAAACGGAAACGATGAATTAAAGAATGAGAGAAGTAGTACTCGACACCGAAACTACGGGCCTTTCGTTTTTAAACGGTGACAGAATCATAGAGATAGGTTGCGTTGAGATAATCGATAAAAGGATTACAGGAGAAGTTTTTCACGTACTTATAAATCCGGAAAGAGAAGTCTCAGAGGAAGCTTTTAAGATAACCGGGTTATCATATGACTTTTTAAAAAAATTCAAAACATTTGGGGACAGTTGTGGCGAATTTTTAGAATTTATCGGAAATTCTCGATTGGTTATCCACAACGCTCCGTTTGACATAGGATTTTTAAATTATGAATTATCGCAGATTAATGTTCGGGAACTTGATCCATACAATGTTGTTGATACGCTGGACATAGCTAAAGAAAAATACCCTGGCTTTTCATCTACTTTGGACGCTTTGTGTAGGAGGTTTTCAATTGATTTAGCCGAAAGAGTTAAACACGGAGCGCTCCTGGATGCCCAGCTTTTAGCTAGGGTCTATTTACACATGTCGGTTGAATTGTTACAAAAAAGCATTTTTGAATCATCAAATAAATCAAAGGAAGACTATGATGATCATATTGGAGCTCCATTACCAAAATTTGAACTGAGAGAATTTTTTCCAAGTGAAGAGGAAGCAGAGTTACATGAAGCATTTTTGGAAAAATTATCAAATCCAATTTGGAAAAAATTAAGAGCATGAAGATACTGCCGGATATACTTTTTTCCACAATTGAATCTATGGCAGCTTGGGCCAGTGGGAAATCGATGTGGCCACTTTCTTGTGGAATTTCATGTTGCGCAATTGAAATGATGCATGCAGCGGCTAGCCGAGTAGATTTGGATAGACTAGGCTGTTTATTCAGATCGAGCCCAAGGCATGCAGATTTGATGATAATCGCTGGAACGATTACAAAAAAAATGTTACCTAAATTAAGAGTTTTGCATGATCAGATGCTCTCACCTAAATTCGTAATCGCTATGGGAAATTGCGCGATTAATGGAGGGTTGTATGCAGAATCCGAAAGTGTTATATCAGATATAAATCAATTCATTCCAATAAACCTGAAATTATTAGGGTGTCCTCCAACTTCAAATGAATTAGCCTCTTCCATAATGACGCTTCAGAATGAAATAAGAAAAATCACTTAGCTTTATTCTCTGCATTCCAATAAATCAACTTGTCTCCATCTTTTCCATACATATGCTTTAAGGATTCATCCACAAAATTTTGCCGCTGATTATACCTGCGAGATATTTCTTCTAATGCTTTTTGCAAAATTCTTGGTTCAAACTGCTCTTTTACAACGTCAATGATAGCATCCAATTTTTCGGGCAAGTTATGATCAGAGCCGATTAAATTCATCGCTGTATTTGTCTTTACTGAATCGTAATTTGTTATATTGCGTAGAGCATTTAAGATCGCTTCTACCGCGAAATCAACCAGCCTTTCTTCATTTGTTTGCTCATCTAAGGTTTTTAATTTATCAAGAATGTCAACATTATTGGATTTCACATTCATTATCTGGCTAGTCGAATTTGGGGCATTATTTACTTGGTTTGAAGAGTTCATCAACTGCTGGTTATCTACCTCACCTTCCTGCATAACTCCATGTTGATTGTTTCCGCCATGTCTTCCTCCTCTCCCAACATCAACTCCTTGGTTTGAAGAGTTCATCAACTGCTGGTTATTTACCTCACCTTTCTGCATAACTCCATGTTGGTTGTTTCCGCCATGTCTTCCTCCTCTCCCATCGTCAACTCCTTGGTTTGAAGAGTTCATCAACTTCAAAAAGTCTTTTTCTGAAAAAAGATTTGGCTCTTTTGTCCAAGCTTTTTCAGCGTTATATTTATTGCCAAGGCTCTTCAATTCGTTATTCGCTTTTTTAAGACTAGAACTTAGTTTCTTTATTTTTTCTTTATACTTCCGGCCTGACTCATTTTCGGTTTCTTGGATAGTCCTCATCTTATCTTCAATTTTTTTTGCGTTTTCCGAAAGGAGCATATTCTTTGAAACCGCTTCTCTTAAAGTTGTTTTGAGATTATCTATTTCCAGAAGCTGCTTTACTTCAAGTTCTGAATCGGCGATGTCTTCCGCAATTTTTGCTTGATACATCCTTTTTGCGGTTTTAATCAAAGATCTATTTATTGCTATCGCCCCATCAAGCTCAGTTTTTAATTTATCAATAGCGTAGAGGCTTTTCAACTCAGCCTCTCTGTTTGCTGCAATTATCGAAGTATATTTTTTCTGAGCATTTTTCTGAGTATCAATCAATTTTGTAATTCTGGCATTTAATTTCGCTTCAAGAGTTTTTCCGGCGTTTGCAAGCGATATTATTCTTCCCTTTAAGTTGTTGACCAAGTTGTTAAGCGACTCTATCTTCATCAACTTGCCCAATTCTAATTCCTGATTTTTGCTTATTATGTCAATAAATTGTCTTTTTTCTCGATTAGCTTTTTCCTCCAGATGTTGAATATTATTGCTTATTTCCGATTCTCTGTTTTTGGCAGCGGAAAGCAGTGTTTTCAACTCTGTTTTTAATTGAGAAATTTCATTTTTTAAAATTTCAATATCAACCAAGTACGATGCTTCAGATGTTGTAGTGCTGTCTTTTTGCAATTCATATTCCTTTTTAAGCTTTTCGAAAGCAAGCGTCTTAGCGTTCAATGAAATGGTCTTTTGAGAAATGGACTTGTTTAGTTTACTCTTTTCATTATCAAATTTTTTTTTCAAAGCTTTTTGCTCCTTTTCCATCCTCTCCTCATAGTCTTTTTGCGCCTTTTCTGCAACTTTAATTTTCTCGGATAACTCCACTCTTTCCTGACTTTTTACTCCTAAATCTTTTTTTAAATTATCCAAAGAGTCTGCTAAGCTTTTCGCTGTTACATCAAGTTTCTTTATCGCTTCATCTTTATCCTTTATGGTCTGATCTTTCTCTTTGACAGTCTTTTCCAAATCCTCTTTTGCGATTTTTTCAGATGCCGTTTTTTCATCTAAAATCTTTTTAGAATCGGAGATAGCCTTCTCTAAATCACTCTGTAAGCCTTTTATTTTATTTTGATTTTCAAGGATTTTGGAATTAGTCATTTCAAGTTCAGATTGAAGCGTTTTATTTTTCTGGGTTAGTTCATCTATCTTTATTTGGCCAGCTTTTCTCTCCTGCTCGATAGCGGCAGCCTTTTCCGAACTTGCGCGTTTTGTCGTGATTAAGGCATTGGCATCAAAGCTTTCAAACAAGAGATTGATGAGCGCAAATTCGAAAAAAAGCAAGATACTTTTGAATAGCAGTTCTTTGGCAAAATTTGACTTCATTTCTGCTACCTTTTGCACAATATTATGTATCAACTTTATCAAAACAAAGTTAAAAATCCGTAAATATGAGCAAGTTTGAAGAACTTTTTTCATATATACAACGCCATAAGTAAGGTTTTATGCCAAGTAACACTGAAACATAATCGGCTTTTTTCCGGATTCGTTCCGATTTTTTTCATTGGCGTTTCCCATCATGTTTGCTCCTGGAGTTTCCCCATTTCCAGCAGTTGTCATGTTCGACAGAGGATTCATTGGATTGTTTAATGTATTAGGAGCTGGAGTTTTTATATTCTTCTTTAGCTTTTCTTTAAGAGCATAAACGTCTTTTGAGAAAAAATATATTTTCCCATCTTGCATTTCTGCGGGAAAAATCGTACTTTCAGGTGGCACAAATACGTTCCCATCTTTGTCTATAAATCCAACCTTTTTACTTAAATTTTCGCTACCTCTTTCGCTATTTACTGAAGAGTCATTCACTCCAAATTGAGAAGTCTCATTTTGTATACCTAATGAAGAAATGTCGCTTACCGTTGTATTTTCAGGGCTTGAAGACTCGCTTGGCGCATTAAGCATAGAATCAGACTGTTCGGGAATTATGGACTGTGGCTCACCCACCTGACTCGAATTTGGTTGTTGAACAGCTGCGCTCGCTTCATCATTTTTAGCTACAATTCCACTCGCCGTCGATAATAATCCACTAACAATGCTAGCCGCGGTTGATTCCTCAGCAAGCCCATTTTCAACGAGCCCGTTTAAAAATAAAATCCCTAATAATATATCTTTCTTAAGTTTTACGACCATGCTTTCCATCTTATAAATTCATCTCCCCAAGTAATCCTCCCAATAAAGATTTTAAAAAAATAGTGTTAATTTTATATTAACGGTAATAAACTTTTTTCAGCAGGCTCAGAAACCTGGGAACGTTTAATTAAAAATTAAGAGAAAAGGGTGAAAAATTTTTTAGACTATTATCATGATGAACTCTTCTTTTTAAGACAAAAAGGCGGGGAATTTGCTAAGAATCATCCGGAAATAGCCGGTAAATTAGATATAAAAAACGGAGAATCAACAGACCCTCAGACAGAAAGAATAATCGAATCTGTCGCTTTCATGTCGGCAAAGCTTAATCAAAAAATAGACGATAATGCCCAAGACATAGCTTTTCATCTACTCTCAGCTTTATATCCAAATTTGATAAATACCTTTCCATCGTGTGGAATTATAAAGTTTGAGCCAGATGGCCCCATATCCGCCTCCAGCATAGTACAAATAAAAAGAGGAACAAACTTATTCATAAAATCAAAAAATGATGCTGAATATCAGTTTAAAACATTGTATCCACTCAATATTTATCCAATTTCAATTTCTAAGATAAATTTGTCAAAAACTTTTTCCAAACTTGGAGGCTCGGACGGACGATGCATTGAAATAAATGTTTTGACAAATTCTGTGCCGCTCGAACAAATATGTCCAAATGATTTATTATTTCACATAAGTTCGGAAATTATTGAAAATGCTCTTTTGATATACGAAGCCATTTTTTCAAATGCTAACAGAAAAGTATTCCTCAAGATAGACAAGGAATACATAGATGTAGATCGTGAGAATATAATTCAATGCGGATTTGATAATGAAGATTCTATTTGCCCTATACCTAAGTATTCAACTAATTCTTTCCAACTGTTTCAAGAAATGCTTCACTTTAAGAAAAAATTTATGTTTTTCAGAATTTTAGGTGTTGGGGATTTGATTGTAAAATCAAGAAAGAAAAACATAAGTGAATTTTCCATAATAATTGATGTTTCCACATCTGATGAGCAGTTAATTCAAGTCATTAAAGACGACTCACTAGCGTTGAATACGACTCCCGTCGTTAACTTATTTCCCATCACTTCAGATCCGTTTAGATTTGATGCAACCAAAACGAAGTATCTTTTATTAGCGGATCAGTCAAAACGCAAATCAATCGAGATACATTCAATTTCGGAGATGTATATCATAAACGACCAAACCAGGGAAGATGCGCTTATTCAACCATATTTTTCATTGGCCATAAATTCCGATACTAACGTAATGCATGATCTGTATTGGCTATATTCAAAAAAGCCTTCACAATACGAAAATTTTGATAAATCTGATATATATATCTCTTTTGTTGATACAAAAATGAATCCCAAAAATGTTTATGCCGATGTTGTGTATGCCAAAACGTTATGCACTAATAGATTTGAGTTAAGAGATATCGATACCTTTTCAAAAATATATGTTGATAGCGTAGAAACTGCAGGATACTCTGCCAAACTAATTTCCAAGATTTCTCAGCCTATTTCATTTTTGGAAAACTCAACATCTTTATGGAATCTTATTTCTCAACTAGCGGCAACTCATATAAGCTTATCAACTTCCCAAAACATCCTTGGAATTTTAAAGCAATTAGCAGAGATATTTTCTTCAGGGACGCAGTTGAAAGTGGATGAGCTTTTTGGAGGAATGGAGTCAATATCAACAAAAGAAGTTGTTCGAAGGATAGGCAATGATGCATGGCGAGGATTCGTTAAAGGAATGGAAATGACGATTAGCATAAGCGAAAATCAAACCTTTTTTAAGTATTTTCTCGGAACAATCATAAACCAGTATCTATCAGACATAGTCTCAATAAATTCATTCGTTGAACTAAAAATGAAATCTACTAATAGTGAAAAACTCCTAGCTTTTTGGGCGCCAACGTCAGGAAGAAAAAATTTAATATAAGCCATCTCCCAAATCATCCCTCTTTTAAATTAAGAGTTAAGATAAAGCAGATACCCTCTCCACATGCCTTACTCAGCTATTGTTCAAATTTAAACAGATGTGAAAAAAAGGACCCGGAGTTAGTTTTCGCCATGAATCCTGCATAGCCCAGTCTGGATAGACCGTAAACCATGCCCCAATGATTTTTGTATTTCTTTTTATAATGCTTTAGACAAGATATATATAAGCAATCTCTTCGCCTTTTACATATGGATTACCAAATCCTCTATCGATTTTTTCTAATGATAGGTGTTTGAAAAATGTCTCCAAGTAGTGTACAATCCGGGAGGATATAAAGTTGCTTTGGTTGTTTTATTAAAGGAAGGATACAGATGGCTTTAAGGATTAGGTTAGCTCGTGGTGGTTCAAAAAAAAGGCCTTTTTATAAGGTTGTGGTTGCGGAAAATACTTCGCCAAGAGACGGAAAATTTTTGGAAAGGGTAGGATCTTATAACCCGTTATTAAAAAAAGATGCTCAGGATAGAATTGTGATCAATACAGAAAGAGCCAAGCACTGGATTTCAGTTGGAGCTCAGATTACGGATAGAGTTAAAAAATTGCTGTCTGAGTTGAACATCATTGAAAAACCTTCGTTTAATGAAACTCCAAAAAAGTCCGCTCCTAAAAAGAAAGCTCAGGAAAGACTAAAAGCTGAAAAAGCTCAGGCTTTAGAAGAGCCACAGATTCCAGAGGAGACTAATACTCCAGAAGAATCACTAGCCTCGGAAGAACCGCAGATTTCGAAGGAGAGGCAGGCTTCAGAGGAATCGCAAACTCCGGAAGAACCGCAGATTTCGAAGGAGACTAATACTCCAGAAGAATCACTAGCTTCGGAAGAACCGCAAATTTCGGAAGAACCGCAGATTTCGGAGACCGTACAGACCTCGGAAGAGCCGCAGATTTCGGAGGAGACTCAGGCTCCAGAAGAGTCGCAAACTCCGGAAGAGCCGCAGATTTTGGAGGAGGCTCAGGTTTCAGAAGAATCGCAAGATTCTACTAAAGTCTAAATGCCCCTTAACAAAGTTTGTGTTGCAGTAATCACCAAACCTCTCGGAGTTAACGGGCAGGTGAAAATACGTACTTACACAGAGTCTCCAGAATCGTTCATCGGGTATGGACGTTTCTTCCTGTTCGATGGAACTTTGTTGAATCTAGAAAGGCCGAAAATAAAAGGAGAAAACGAAATTGTTAGTTGGATATCTGGATATAATAGTAGGACAGAGATTGAAAAATTTCGATCAAAAAGCCTTTATATAAGACGTGAAGATCTTCCAAAGTTGCCGGAGGGCGAGTTCTATCTTGAAGATTTATCAGATCTTAATGTATTCGATCAGCACGATAATAAGATAGGCGAAGTGGGAGCGGCGTTTGATTACGGTGCGGGGACGTTTTTGGATATAAAGCTTTTCGAAACTAAGCGTATTACAACTCTTCCGTTTAACGGGAAATCCGTCATACACATAGACTTAAATTCCAAATTTATTAAGATCAACGATTCTTTCATTGTTAAGTAAAAATCATTTATGAAAAAAAGATTATACATTATAGCTGGGGAGCCATCTGGAGATTTTCTTGGTTCTTTCGTAATAAACAAATTAAAAACAATGCACGATTTTGAAATAACTGGGATCGGAGGAAAGTTTATGGAAGAAGCGGGATTGAAATCTCTTTTCGATATAAATGAAATATCAATCGCCGGTATAACTGAAATTATTCCTCATATTCTAAAAATAAAAAAACTCATAAATTTCACAGTCAATAGCATTCTCAAAAATGTTCCTCACGTTCTTTTAACGATTGATTCTCCAGGATTTTGCTTTCGTGTTGCCAAGTTGATAAAGAAGAAAAATCCTAGCATAAAATTGATCCATTTAGTTGCTCCAAGCGTTTGGGCATGGCGTTCAAAAAGAGCGGTTAAGTTAGCAAAATTATATGATCACCTCTTGACTCTTTTCGATTTTGAGCCAAAGTATTTCATAAAGCATAATCTGAAAACTACGTTTGTGGGCCATCCTGCTATAGAAAAATTTGAAAATTCAGATAATGTAAAATCGAATACTGTACTCCTACTCCCCGGAAGCCGAACTCAAGAGATAAAATTGCTTCTTCCGATTTTTCTCGAAGCAGTAAAAAGCATTGATACCGATAGAATTGTAATTTCCACACTACCTCATTTAAAGCCACTTATAAAATCCATGCTTGTTTCACAAAAAATGGAGATTATTTCGGACGAGGAGAAAAAGGCGGCACTATATAGAACAGCTAAATTAGCGATAGTTTCGAGTGGAACCGCTACCTTGCAATTAGCCCTTTCCGGTTGTCCTATGGTGGTGTGCTATAGATTATCTTGGATTTCCTACGCGATAATTAGAGCCCTTGTAAAAGTAGATTATATTTCACTCGTAAACATAATACTGAATCATTCTGTGGTCCCGGAATTGATTCAAAACGATTGCAATGCGGACTTTATTACGAAAATAGCAAACAGCATTGATATAGAATTTCAAATTGAAAACTTTAAAAAGCTGCGCACTAGGCTTATGTCTGGGAATATTCCTCCTTCGGAAAAAATTGCGCAAATTGTCAAGGATACGGAGGTAGCTCCTTACTCAGCTACAATAAAAGAGGCAGAGTCAGTTTTATAGTCATGAATCCTGCCTGGCAAACCTGAATAGGCAGTAAACTACGTCCCAATGATTTATGTATTTTTTACGAGGTTTTAAACAGGATATGTATTGTTCCACGTGGAACATTTTATGTTTGAGACCTCTCGAGTAATTTAGAGGCTTTTCTCTCAAACTATATGAACGTATATACAAGGAGGAAAGAATAATTTGAATTCCATACTTTTTATGTTAGAATTTTCGGGAGATTATAAAGATTGAAATTTTTGAGATGAATAAAACATTAAGATTGGTTTTGTTGTATAGCGCTGTGTTAGCTTCTGGCTTTTTGGTTTTTAACTCCTTTAATCGAGAGAAAGCGATGGAGGCTGGAGAGGTGGCAGCTTCCGATACCGAGAATGCGGATACTGAGGAAGAGCCTATAGAAACCCGTCTTGATGATGACGTTTTGGAAAATGAAGCCGAAGACGGTGGAGACATCACTGAGGGCTTAGCGGATTTAAAAAATGGTTCCGATTTTTTAGATGAGAACGATAAGGGGGATAGTGAGCAAAACATTCCAGGAAGTGAATCAGACTCTTCAATTAAAGAGGCTAAATCTGAGGTAACTGAAGGGACTAAAAATGGAGAAGATTCTTCCAAAAAAAAAGAAACTCTTTTATCGGATGAACTTAATTTGAAACCTGTTCATGCGGAAAAGAAAAATGAAAAGCCGGTTGTTACGTTTACCGATGGCTCGGTAATAACAGAGGCAGACATAATGGAGGATCTTAAAACTGTTCCTGAGTACATCTCATTAGAAATGCCTCTTACTAGAATAAAGTCTTTCTTGGCTTGGAAGCGTGCTTATAAAAAGATTTTAAACGCAGCCACAAAACAATCGAAAGTGGCGGAATCAGATGAAGTAAAGCGGCTTGTCAAAAAAAGAAAACTAACAGCTGCTGGGTTTATGCTCATAGATGAAAAAGCGAAAGAATTGATGACATTTGATGCGTTGAAGCATCACTATGATGAGATATGGGATAAAAATTTTAAAGGAACGAAAGAATTTTCATTAGTGGCAATTACGACAACCAACAAAAGTGTTGCTGATACAATTAGAAACTCAGTGAAAAGTGAGGATTCTCTAAAGAAGATGATCGAGTCCAATATTTCGAATACAAAAAGTATGGATATGAATAATAGACCGGCATCCATGTTTCCTCCGGAGATATCTAAAACAATTTTGGATCAGGGGGTAAACACGGTTGTTGGTCCATTTGAGGTAAAAGGTGCATTTATGCTTTTCTACGTTAAAAGCATTAAAGATGCGCAAAAAAAGGAATTTAATGAAGAGTTTGCAGAGGAATACAAAAACGTTGCGTTGAAAGATTTTATAAAAGATTATTTCCGCACCCTTTATAAAAAATATGATGTGAAGATATTTGATATAAACAAAAATGTTGTAGACACCTTAGGGATTATGAGCAAGCCTGGAGAGGCAAAAGGTGAGCTTAAGGAAGAAGTTATCAAAAAGATATCAGATTTGAAGGATGAGGAGGTTTTTGCAACATTTAAAGGAGGAAAGGCGACAATTGGGAATTTGAAGGAATTTTTCAAAGTTACATCCTTGCTAGATGATGTTTTTGTCTCGATGTCTCAACAGTTCGGCATATCACTCGAAGAAGTTATTGTTTATGCAGTTAAGCTTGTCGTTGATGACGGAATCTTGACCAAAGAGGTTTCGGAATTGAAATATGATAAGCGTCCAGAGATAATAGGTAAATTGGCAGAGATTGAAGAGATGGAACTTCAACATGCTTATTTCAAAAAGAATGTAGTTGTGAAACCAGAAGACGTAAAAAAAACTTTTACAAATTTCATGAAATCAATTCCGGAAGAGGAAAAGAACGACAACGAAGTTTCGGTTAGGCTGATATTTTTTCCGAAAAAGGAGGATGCAGTTAAGGAGTTATCTTCCATAGCCATCGGAGAAAAGAAATTTACGCCTCTATTTGATGATAAAATTAAGAAAAAGGAAGCCATAGATCTCGGTTATGTGCGAAAACAGGGAGTAGTTCCAGAACTTTGGGATCTTTTGAAAAGAGGAGCAGCTGGAGCATGTTGTAAGGAAATCGTTGAGTTGGAGAGTGAGCAGTTTGGTATATCTGGCATGGATTATGCGGTAGTTTATATAATGGATAAGCGAAAAATTCCGCTCCCGTCACTTTCGGGAGAGAATGAGAAGAAATATTTTGGGAACTTGGCAATGAGGGAGAAGGCTATAGAACTGGCGAAAACTTTATTGGCTAAGGAAATAAAAACGATTGAGGGGAAATCGATAAAGGAGCTTGATAAAAATAATCCAGAACACATCAATAAGATGTTATCGCTGCTAGTCGTATTCTCCGGGTAAGCTCGCTGATGGCTAATATGAAGCTTATCGTAGAAAAGCCTAATTGCTCAGAGTTAGTTGGTGGATATGAGGGGTTTATTAGTGATTTTTCAACAAGCCAAGAAATATTAAAAAAAAAACAAAAGCTGGTCGCTGTGTTGGGAGGTGGGAAAATCAGTGAGGACTCCGCATATTATCGGAAAGCAAAAGATTTTGCCGGATTGATTTCGGCTGCCGGAATTTCAATAGTAACCGGCGGCGGACCAGGCATAATGCAGGCAGGCAATGATGGAACGACCACTTCTGTTTCTTCGTATGGACTGAAGGTAAAAGATATAAAAAATGAAAGCTCAGGTAGTCAGCTTGGGACTAATTGTGAATTCATGTTTAACACTCTTTCAATCAGGCTTTTAACCTTAATTGGAGCTAGTGACGCGATAGTGTTATTTCCAGGAGGATTTGGCACTTTAGAGGAGATGTTCTCATTACTTGTTAGAACCAAAGTTGAAATGATGAAAAAGGTTCCAATTTATCTTTTTGGTGTTAAGTTTTGGGAAGGGCTTGTTTCTTGGTTATCATCTGAGGTTCTTGGAAATAAAGCGATTTCTGAGGAAGACTTTGAATTGTTTAAGATTAAGGATGATGTAAAAGAAATGTCGAATGAGATAATTTCTGTTTTGGCCCAGTATTAATTACTCGTTTGATAGGAGTTTCGTAAATGTCCCCACCAAAATTAGATGAGTCTATCTTTGATAAACTTGCTGAAATTTTAAAAAAGCATAACCTTGCTGAAATTGAATACAAATATGGCGAGATGAAAATACGTCTTTCTAAAGGTTCCATTTTTCCTGCTCAAACACTGCCCTCCGAACAGATTTTAACTCCGCCGTCTCGAACTCTTTCTGAGCCCCCCCCTTCAGAAATATCAAATTTTTCTGAACATCCTGGTGCCTTTAAATCCCCAATGGTTGGAACATGTTACTTGGCTCCAGAGGCAGGCGCTAAGAATTTTGTAGCTATCGGAGACATAGTTCAAGCGGGACAGCCCATACTGATCATTGAAGCAATGAAAGTCATGAATTTGATAAAAGCCCATAAATCCGGCAAGATAGTTCATGTAGCTATTTCTAATTCTGAACCAGTTGAATTCGGGCAATTATTGGTTGTTATAGAATAAGAAGCTATGTTTAAAAAAATACTAATAGCAAATAGGGGGGATAGCGCGATAAGAATCCTTAGGGCCTGCAAAGAAATGGGGATAAAAACAGTGGCGGTTCATTCTCTTGTTGACGAATCGTTGATGCACGTTAAATTTGCAGACGAAAGCGTTTGTATAGGCCCAAATAGACCTGCTGATACCTATTTAAACATGTCTACAATACTCAGTGCTGCCGAGTTAACTGGTGCTGACGCGCTTCATCCAGGCGTTGGCTTCTTATCAGAAAGTGAAAAGTTTGCAGAAATAGTCAAACTACATGGTATGACCTTCATCGGTCCTGACCCAATACACCTGGCTATGATGGGAGACAAAATTATCGCTAAGAATACTATGGAAAGTCTTGGGCTGCCGGTTATAAAAGGATCTAATGGAGAAGTGAAAAACGTTGATGAAGCAAAAAAAATAGCTGAAAGATCTGGATATCCAGTTTTGTTTAAAGCTGCTGCCGGTGGTGGAGGAAAAGGAATGAAAGTCGCTAACTCCCCGGAAGAAATAGAAAACGTATTCAAGATTGCAAAGTCTGAAGCGAAGGCAAGTTTCGGTAATGATAGTGTATACATGGAAAGATATTTGTCTCATCCAAGACATATAGAAATCCAAATAATCGCGGATTCTTATGGAAATGTGGTTCATTTGGGAGAACGAGACTGTTCTATTCAAAGATCTCATCAAAAGTTATTAGAGGAATCTCCATCAACCATATTATCTTTGGAAAAACGTGAAGAGATTGGGAAAATTTCTAAAAAAATAATAAAGGATCTCGGTTATGTTGGAGTAGGGACTCTTGAATTTCTCTATGAAAATGAAGAATTTTTTTTCATGGAAATGAATACAAGGCTTCAAGTTGAACATGGCGTTAGTGAGGAAGTGAGTGGTATCGACATTGTTAAAGAACAAATAAGAATAGCCGCCGGTGAAAAATTGTCAGTAGAGCAGTCTGATATATGCTTTAAGGGACATGCGATAGAATTTAGAATAAATGCTGAAAATTCAGAAACTTTTATTCCATCTCCAGGGAAAATAGATGAGCTGTATTTTCCAGGTGGAAATGGTGTTAGAGTCGATTCGCATATATACAGGAACTATGTAATTCCGCCATACTATGACAGTCTGATCGCTAAAATAATAATCCATGCAGAAAATAGAAAAGAATGCTTTGCAAAAGCTAAGTGCGCACTCAATGAACTTGTAATTGATGGTATATTCACGACGGCGGATCTGCATAAAAAATTACTTCAAAATCAGGATATAATCGATGGAAATTTCGATATACATTGGCTAGAGAGTAACTTGAGGAATTTATGAATGGAGGTCATCCAATCAGAAATATTAAGCACGATCAGATTCATAAACCACGGATTCTTTGGTAGATCTTACAGTGAAAATCAGGAGAAACCAAAGTCATTAAACGTGAGCTTTGAGCATAAAGAAGATACTCAGATTGTTCTGAGAAATCTCGAAAAAATAGCACATTATTTCAATAAACCCGCTTCAGACTTGATCATGCTTAACCAAAAGCATACCGATATAGTGCATTATATAAACTTGAAAAACATCGATAGCTATAGATTTAAAGATCACGATCAAATCCTTCCTCCAAAAGGGGATGCAATCATCACAAAACAAAAAGGAATTTTGATAGGAGTGTGTACGGCAGATTGCGCCCCCATTTTGCTTTGCGACCTTAACTCAGAATGTATCGGAGCTATTCATGCAGGATGGCGTGGGACAAGCGGAAAAATAATAGAAAATACGATTTCTAAAATGCATTCACTCGGTTGTGAACATATAGTTGCTGCAATTGGCCCATGTTTACAAAAGCATTCTTTTGAAGTGAGAGATGATATAATGCCAAATTTAGATCGAAGATACGTATCGTATAATGGAGGACTCTTTTTTGATATGCAATTACAGATATCAGAAAAGCTATTGAAAGCCGGAGTAAAAACAGTTTCGAAGATAAATATTGACACATTTTCCAATGACGACTATTTTAGCTATAGAAGATTAGGAAGAGAATCCGGAGTCCAGTTTTCTGGGATGGTTATAAACTAGAAAGGGTAGGTAGATGAATAATAATATGCAGAAAATTTTTGCAAAGGCTCAGGCGTTACAAGCAAAAATTGCGGAAGCTCAAAAGAAATTAGAAAAGGAAGAGGTGAGCGGCAGTTCCTGTTCTGGCATGGTCAGTGTCGTTATAACGCTAAAAGGTGATGTTAAATCAATTTCGATAGCCAAAGAAATAATAAACCCAGATGAAAAGGATATTTTGGAGGACTTGATTTTGGTTGCGTTAAATGATGCAAAATCAAAAGCTGATATGGAATACGAAAAAGGAATGAAGGAAGCTAGTGGAGGCATCGGTATTCCAGGATTATAGTACTTTGGAATTTATTGATACCTTAAGCATGATATATAGCAATCTTCGAATGTTAGTTAAAGGGGTTGGTTATATATGTAAAAAGGTGAAGAGCATGGGTTACTGCCTATTCAGACCGGGCCCTGGAGTCATGGTTATGTCCTTTATTATAGCTCATAAGTGGCCGGCCGAGTGATTCAAGGTTTTAAACAATTGTTCCACGTGGAACATTTATGTTTGGCGAACCTGAAAACTCCCTTCAAAAGTCAAGCAGAATCTAGGCGGGCCTTCTATAATTAAACTATATCCTATATGTCTTTTAAAAAACTCTTTGAATTAACGTTTTATTAAGCTTTTTGTGATACTCTATATATTCCATCCCTAGCCCCCACCCACCACTGGGGGACCTCCGGTCGGGTCCGGCCGCAACACCTGAGTTGTTCTCTCGTTTTGCAAGCACAAGCTTAGCATATCACAAAAAGTTTAATACTCAATTACTTGTCAATTCCCTATATCATATATATTAGACTCAAACCTCCAGAGTATGCTACAATAAAAGCATATTAGTTAATAGTGATCTTAAGGGGTATCTAATTATGAACATAAACAATAACAAACTTCTAAGAAGGTTTCTTCTTGCAACGGCTTGTATGACAGTTCTTTATTCTGTTCAAGAAGCAAGGGGGAGTAATGATTCTCCCTTATCTTCATCTTCCGATTTCAATTCCCCCTCCATTCCCTTAACTCCCCCCCCTATCCTTCCCAATACCGATTCCAATACCTCAAATCTCCTCCCTTCTACTTTAGGGAATGTTGGTTCTAATAATTCGGATAGTTTTGGAGATGATCCGATCACAATCATTTTGCCTTCCCCCTTTATAAATGTTGAGTTAAACGGGCAGAATATAGATGTTAACCTTGAAGATGAGGAGGAGTTAAGAGAAAGGCTTAAAAATATTGGTAATGATGGTTTAATTAAAATCATTAAACAACTTGTAGAACAAGTAAGCGCGCTGATGGAGGAGAAGCGTCAGGCTGAGAAGAGGGGGGGGGAAGCGTTAAAACTGCTATTTGATATGAATGCTACGAACCAATCGATAACTCAGAATCAGGAGAAGTTAGAGAAGGAGAATCAGAACTTGATTGAGGATAAGAAGAAGTTAGAGGAAGAGAATCAGAACTTGATTGAGGATAAGAAGAAGTTAGAGGAAGAGAAACAGAACTTGATTCAGAATCAGGAGAAGTTTGAGGATGAGAACAAGAACTTAATTGAGGTTAATCGGAACTTGATTGAGGAGAAGGAGAGGTTAGAGGAGGAGTTGAAAAATCAGCTGCAGCAGTCCCAGAAGCCAGAGGGGATTCCTGAGTTGGGCCAGGGGACCATGGACTTTATTACCCAGTTATCAGGGAAATGCCAAGGCCTTAGTCGGGACAATGATGATAATGAACTTATCCGGCGACTACCAAGTACACTTAAAAACCTTGATCTTACTGTAGATAATTTTCGGAATACACGAAAGAGTCTTTTTATCCTTATTATTGCGTTGAGTCATGATAGGGATGAGCTGCTGAGTAAGAATCAGATCTTGCAGGATAAGGATTCGGCCCTGCGGGATGAGCTGACTAAAAAGGAGGAGTTGCAGAAGGAGAAGGATACGATTATCAATAACTTGGAGAAGGAGAAGGATACGATTATCAATAACTTGGAGAAGGAGAACGAGATTTTGCGGGCTACGAATACTAATCTGGGTAATCAGGTTTTTAACATGAAGCAGAAGATCACGGAGCTGGAGTATTACTTGGAGCAGACGAACATTAAGCTGCAGAAAGAGAAGGTTCAATTGCAGAATATGCAGAGTGAGAATGAGGGGCTGAAGCAGGGGAAGGTGCAGAAGGATGCGAATTTTTCTGCGCTGGATGATCCGCTCAAAGAACTAAGTGAGGAGGTGAATGACCTAAATCAGCAAAATACTTCCCTAGTGGGGGAGATGAAGGAGCAGATCTCTAAGATCACACTCCTGGGGCCGGGCCTGAGTCAGATGAAGAACCAGTTGGAGAACTTGAATAAGGAGAATCAGAACCTGAAGCAGCAGATCCAGAACCTGCAGACTCAGCTGACGCAGAAGAACGTGGAGATCCAGCAGCAGAAGGATATAGGGGGGAAGGTCTATGAGGCGGAGGAGCGCCTGCAGAATATGATGAATGAGAATGATCAGTTGAAGAAGGAGAAACAGAACTTGATTCAGAATCAGGAGAAGTTAAAAGAAGAGAATCAGAACTTGATTGAGGATAAGGAGAAGTTAGAGGAAGAGAATCAGAACTTGATTGAGGATAAGAAGAAGTTAGAGGAAGAGAAACAGAACTTGAATGAGGATAAGGAGAAGTTAGAGGAGGAGAAACAGAACTTAATTCAGAATCAGGAGAAGTTTGAGGATGAGAAACAGACC